>JAQWOT010000321.1 GCA_029245725.1 SAR324 cluster bacterium
CCAGGTGTCGATCTTGATGGGCAAAGGTAGGATTAAAGCTGGATCCAGCCATGATCCCCTGCTGCAGCATCAAGCGAGTGAACAGGGTCATGATGCGGTTGGCCTGTTCTTCGTGCTCAAAGCCAAGTTGCACCAACTCTGGACGTCCCTTGACAAAAGTTGGTAGCTGGCAGGACTGTCCCAGCTCCAACCAGCGTTTCATGAAGCATCCACCAATCCGCTGCAGGTGTGTTGGTACATCCAAGCTCATCATCTTTTCTACAGCAGCCAGTGCGGCAGTTGGCCCGATTGCTTCAGACCAATAGGCGCTGGAGATAAAGGTCCGCTCAAAAAATTTCATCTCAGCAGTTTGTCCAATCACTGCGCTCATGGGATAGCCGTTGCTCAAGGCTTTGGCAAACACCGCAAGATCAGGTGTTACTTGGTATTTCAGATGCGCTCCTCCCAAGCAAAGCCGCCAACCGATCGAAATCTCGTCAAAAATCAGCTTTGTTCCATGTTGTGTGGCTAACTGACGAACTTTTTCCAGGAATTGGTTTTCTGGTTCAATTCCACGAGTCGTTTCCATCACAACCGCAGCCAATTGGTGATGAGCGAAGATTTCTTCAAGTTCAGCTAGCTGGTTGTAACGAAACGGGAGCGCTGTGCCTTTCAGTCCAGCAGGGACTCCCAGTGGATCTAATCCGGGCAGCAGGTGATCTTGTAGGCCATTTGGACCATCCTCCAAATTGACAGCTAGATACCAGTCATGCCAACCGTGATAGCCGCAAATCGCTACCTTGTCTCGACCTGTGACGGCTCGGGCAATCCGCACAGCTATTGTCATTGCTTCCCCGCCAGTTCGAGCATAGCGAACCATTTGAGCCCAAGGGTGAATCTCCAGAAGGCGTTCTGCCAATCTAACTTCATCATAATTGGACAAGGAAGACATGGAACCTAACTGAACTCGGCGTAGCACAGCTTCGTTCACATCAGGATCAGCATAGCCAAGCAGGCAAGAGAGTACCGCATTGGAAGCCATGTCGAGAAAGCGGTTTCCACTATCATCAATAATTTCACAACCACTGGCCTGAGTGTAGTAGGCAGGCCAGTAGTCGGGTGCCATCAGTTCAGGTTTCTTACTGAGTAGCTGAGTACCACCAGGAATCATGGTTTTTGCCAATTCATACTGTTCCAGGTTGTGTTTGCTTTCATAGGGGGCAACTAACCCTAACAGGTGGGAGGCATTCTTGTAAAAAATATATTCCAGATCAGAGGCTTTCAGCGAGCATAACTTTGCTGCAACCTGCAGCGCTAGCAAGGACTCAATGCCCACCAGTGTGAATTCTCCAAAAGAAGAATCCTGACCAGTTGACAAACTTTGGTTCAACCACTTGAAGCCATTGGCGAGGCTGACAGCTTTTCCTCGCATTTGGGAAACAGGATAATCTGAGCCATACATCAGCCGAGTGATGCCTGTTGCGCGGATGATCGCTTCCATGGAGGTTGGTTCACAGACTGCAGAGCTATCAAAAAAAACATTCTCAAACTGCCGTACTACGTTCAGTCCCTCTATTGTATTCTTGGCCGCAAATCCTCGGGCACAGTGAGCCAGAACCAATTTGGCGTTTTTGAAGCGTGATAGCTGGTCGTGTAAGTAGCTCAGGTTGTTCGGATCACTCAGCGCCTGTGCTTTTACCAGGTGCAGCATGATGATTAGATTCTGTTGATCAGCGATCTCCCAGGCCCAGTCAGGTAAGAACTCTTCAATGTCCGCCTTAAAAGTATCACTGCGAGAGGCGTAGTGGTGGTAGCACTTGAAACCACGGAAGGAATGCTGCTTTACAGTTTCGCGTACTTGATCTGGATCATCAGTTGGTCCAATGATCATCAATCCATGAACAAAATCGTGCTTATACGATTCCTGAAAAATATGTTCATTGGCTGCAGCAAAAGGTAGGTCTTTCAGCGGAAATGGAAATGATAGGTACTGCTCTACTCGCTGCTCCAGCCAATGGCTCATAGTTGAGCGAAGCGTCACGCCATCTGCTTCAACGGTTGTGGGTGTTTTTTGTGAATCGGTCAGGCTGTACAAGTGTGTGTGGATATCAATGATGCGATTCGGCAAAAAATCAGAGAGTGTCTGCACAACCAGCTGGTCTGTGGCAGTGACCATATGCTGGCTCGGATCCAATAGCTGATGTTGTGCTGTAGAAAGTGCTACCATGCGGTCCAGCCCCCATCGATGACAAGATTTTGTCCAGTCATGTAGCTGCTGGCTTGACTAGCCAGAAACACAACAGCTCCTTTCAATTCATCTGGTTTACCCATGCGTTTCATCGGGCTTTTCTGTTCAAGGCGCTGCACCATTCCCCTGGGAGCACTGGGAGCTGGAAATGGACCTGGACTCAAGCTGTTGACCCGAACTCCCTTGGAAGCCCAATAGACTGCTAGGTGTCGCGTCATCTGCAGAATGCCCCCTTTCAAGGTGTGATAGGCCACAGGACTAGCTGGAGAAACATCCTCATACGCATCAGGATACGACCCCACAGAACCATACATGGAACCCAGCATAATGACGGAAGCTTGCCGTTGTTGCGAAACCGCCAAATCACAGATAGCCTTTGCCAGGAAAAAGTAAGCTGAGGCATTAGACAATTGAACCTTGAATTCTTCCTCTGTGACTGAGTTCAAGTCGGCAGAAAGTGGAAAGTGACCGTTGTTGATCAACGTATCAATCCTTCCATATTCTGCTTGAACTCTTTGAACCCCAGCTTGACGGGAAATCTCATCCAGTTGATCCAACTGAATTCCCAAGTGAGCCTGCTGCACTGGTCTTGGCAATTGCTGAGCAAATTGAACAGCTTTATCTTCCTCACGACTACTTACTACCACGCTAGAACCAGCTTCGGCTAAGCCCCGCGCCAGGGCTTTCCCCAAGTGGCCACAGGCACCGGTGACCAAGCTCACAGTACCGGTGAGATCAAATAACTGTTGGATGGTTTTGCTTTCATTTTGGATGCTGCTCATTCAACAACCTCTGCCAAACGAAGCTCTTGTTGAATGAATAGTTTTGCGCTTTGTTGATAGGCCTCAAATCTTTGCTGATTGCGCTGACAAGCGTTGGATTTAAACACCATCGCTAAAGCAGATCGGTTCCGGTCTGTGGTTTGGTTACTGCCAGCCCAATGGATCGTCTCCGCGTGATGAATAATGGCATCTCCAGGATTTGCAGTGATGGCAACTCCAGTTCGTTGATCTTCTTCGGTGAAATCTGCAATCGTTTGGGAAAATCCGAGATTGTTGGAGAGCCAATGGGGTCGTATACCCTGTAAATGAGAGCCTGGAATGAAGTGCAAGCATCCGGTCTGGTGGTCTGCATGGTCTAGTGCTAACCAGATTGTGAGAGCTTGAGGAGGCTCAAAACAAAAGTAAAAATTATCCTGATGTGGTGGTGTCTCGTGAAAATAATTGGGGGGTTTGTTGAACCACTCCAGAGCTAATGCAGGCTTAACTTTCTCATCTAGTAAAGCACTAGCTAAGGAACTCCACTTTGGGCTGGTTGAATAGCTTTTGAAAAAGTCATCTTCTTCAATTTGATGTAACTGCTTTAAGGAATTTTTATCCTGCTTGTTGGCATAGAAAGCATGTTCATAATTCTGCTTTTTATGAGTGGCTAAAATCAACTTTGTTAGCTTTTCAAGCACCATATTCAATTCATCGTTGTCCAGAAAATTTGGGATAACGACGTAGCCGTTTTTCTGAAATGACTGTCTGAGTTGAGCAATATCCAAACTCATAGTATCTTCACTTAGGCCAAAGATGTGGGGTGATCAACTGAAAATCAAAATCGTATGAGACTGCGTTGATTTTTTTTAGTGTGTTTCTATTTAAAGGGCCTCGCTTGAACCAGGTTAAATTATTCTGAAACTGCAGGAGTGATTCTGCACCAAGAACAATATAGCTTGGTAAGTAAGATAGAATATATCGCAGTGCTAACTCATGAATACACATTCCAAAATTTTGAGCAATTTGATTGAGTTGCTCAAGCAAGAATCTCAATGGCCTATGAAATACAGAGAGAACCTGGGGCATAATTGAAAATAGTCCCTGTAGATAGATGCTTCGAACAATGATCTGCTTTTTTGCAGCGTTATCCAGAATATTTGGAACAAGATTTCTACGATCCAAAAGATTTGCTGGTATTTGAAGCAACTCTAAATTCTGGTTTTTCAGGATTTCACTATTGAATGAAGGATCATGTCCAGTGGATAACCCAATGTACTTGCAAAGGCCTGCTTCTTTGACTTTTCTTAATTCTTCCAAATACAAATAATCTGATACACTATGTAGCAGAAGGCCAAATAATTGATCTATTTTTAGCCGGTTAATTGATTTTCTTACAGAATCACCAATTAACGCTTGTGAATCAGTTTTTTTTCGTTTTGGAATTTTTGTAAACACCCTTACTTGCTTGTGAATTTCTAGCTCACCAAAAATCTTTCCTAAAACTTCTTCACTACTTCCATAAGAGATTGCTGTGTCGTAGTAGAGAATTTCATTTGCTGTTGCATACTCAATGATTTCTCTAATTTTTTCCTCACTTGGTTGGCCTGTTGAATTGGCAATACCGTAGTTCATGCCAAACTGGGCTGTACCAATAATGAATTGGGTCATTTTTTAACACAACATGGTTCTGTCTAATTGTTTGATGTCAGGGCCATATTTTGAGTAGGGGTGATGTCAGGAATATTTTATCCAGAATTAAACTACTCGCCAAAAATTTGACCAAGTTGCTTTGCTCGATCACGCAGTCCGTCCATAATTAGTCCAAAATCTCCAGCAAATGGAAAGATCTGGCAACCCAACTCCAAAGCTCTCTTGGCGTCATCCTCATTACGGATAGGGCGACCCCAATGGATGCCATATTTTTTTGCAGCCTTACTGATAATAACGTCAACTTCGTCCAAGGTGTTCGGATTCTCCATGTGTTTGTAGCGTAGACCCAGATCTCCAATACCGATGAAGAGAGCATCTACACCCTTGACGGAAGCGATCTCCTCAATGTTTTCGACTGCAGCTGGAGTTTCAATCTGAACCACTAAAAAAGTCTCTTGGTTGACCAGATTGGTATAGTCAAAATTTTCTTGTTCCTGAAAATCTACCATGAATCCACAGTCCAAGCCGGCTCCATCAATCCCACGATCACCCAGTGGGGGAAATTTCACGGCATTGACCAGATTTTGTGCTTTTTCTGCATCGGAAACGTGGGGAATCATCAGTCCTGCGGCCCCATCCTCGAGGTAGCGGTACAGCTTGCTTTTCTCCAGTGTGCTGGGCCGTACCATCACATCAATATCGTGCAAGTGGCTCATTGTTAGTAGGGACTGGACTTCGCGGTCATCAAAAGCCCGGTGCTCCAGATCTAGCCAGATGCAGTCATAGTCAAAAGCGGCAGCATGTTTCACGAATGAAGGAACGTAGTGCTGCAGCGCGCAAAATTTGGCAGGCTGTTGATTCTTCCACTTCGCGAGAGTTTTGCTTTTTCTCATGAGGGCTCTTTTCAAAAGAATGATGGATGATTGATCTTTAAGGTCATTGGAAGAATCTCAGATCTTGTTCTCCTTGTGGAGGTCATTGGCGAGTTGTTGTTGATAGGTGGCATGAGCTACCTCATCCACTTTCGCACTCGCTGCGTAGTAGATGAATCCGATGGCTTCCCTGGTACGGGTAGACCGATTCTCATCTGCTGAGTGAATCGTCATAGCGTCATGTACTAACAGGTCTCCGGGTTGAGCTTTGATTTTAACTAGTTGGGCTTGGTCTTCAGGACTGGGAAAATCAGCAATTCCCTGGCTGAATCCCAAGGTTTTGGTACGCTGATGCTTCCTTACTCCAAGCCGGTGAGAAGACCTCACATAACTGATGCAGCCGTTTGATTCATCTACTTCCTCCAGAGCCAGCCACATGGTCAGAGCCCGACATGGATTGAGCATGAAATAATAGCCATCCTGATGTGCGGGAGTGGCCGAACTGCGCTTTGGTGGTTTGTTGAAATACTGAATATTTTTTGGAATCGGCTCTTCTTGAAGAAGCTCTTGGGCTAGCTCATAGACTGTTCCCGTGGAAATCAATTGCTGAAAGAACTCTTCCTTGTTCTCCAGATGCTGGATTTGCTTCATCGAAGCTGGGTCTGTCTTATCCTCGTAATAGATTTCTTCACTGCGAAAGGTGTTGATCTTATCCATCACCTTCTTGAGCGCTTGCTTGGTAGCGTCCAGCGCTGATTCGTCCAAGTAGTGAGGTAAGTGAAGATACCCATCTGCTTTGAATGCCTCGATTTTCTCTTCAGAAGTAGACCTCATCCTCATTCAACTGATGGAACTTGAAGTCGGATTTTATAGGATCGATGGAGATGCTGGTTCATGACCACCATTGCGGCCTCTGCATCTTTCCTGAGGATCGCTTCATAAATGCTTTTGTGCTCCTGATAAACCATCGTGTCATGTTCCTTCTGGTTACCGACAGGCGGTCGGCTGAATAATAAATTACGAATGAACATATCGTGTAGATTCAGCATGATGGGATTGTCAACCACCTTGACAATCGCTCGATGGAAGGCGACATCCGCTTCTGCAAAAGTCTTCTGATTACCAATTGCATGATGGCACTCAACTAGGGCCTTATAAATGCGAGCCAGGTTCACCTCAGAGGAACTTTCAATAACAGTTCGCAGCGCCCCAACCTCGATGAATTGGCGCATTTGCTCCAGATAGGCTTGGCTCTCTGTATCATCGAGGATTTCCTTCAGGTTTTCAGCAGTGTACTTCAGAATTTTCTGAATAGTCGGTTTTTCAGCGACAGGGCGTTTGTTGGAAGCTTGTCGTAGGTATCCCTTGAATTCCATGATACGTAGAGCTTCCCGAATGGTGGGACGAGACGTGCCAAACCGATCACAAAGTTCTCGCTCTGTTGGGAGGGTCGCACCAATTTCGAGATAGTTTCCTTTGATTTCCTTAATCAGTGAATCTGCCACAACCTCCGAAGTTCTCTCCGATTCCACCTTAAGTCCTTGATTTCGGTTTGACACGTATCGACTGATCCACACAAAACATGATGTTTATCCTCAAAAATATATGATTTTCTACTAATTTTTGAGTTACCAAAAATAAATTCTTGTCAAACAAGATCAGAAAAATTAAGGAATATCATTTTTGTAATACCAAATTTCAAGTTAATTTCTTTTCTTTCTGAAAGAAGCAGGTACTCCTCATGTTAACAAATGAAACTATTGATATTTTTTAACTAATAGGATTGAGTATGCCGCTTCCTACAGGGGTTTTCCCTAGTAAAAGTGGCATGTCTTGTTGAAGTTTTCTGGTTGCGATCTGCTGGCTGCTGTGCGAAGTTCACTCTCTAAAAAGCACATTCTTGGAAAGCTTTATCTGTTGATTTTAGGTGTTGTTGATGGGCTATGTTTGGGAATTTGGAGTAGTTTTCAACCAGTTGGATCTGCTACTAGCAGGTCTGCTGAACACATTGAAGATCACTGGTGGGGCACTTCTATTTGGGATTCCACTCGGTCTGCTTGCAGCAATTCTTCGGTTGAGCACATATAAGTGGCTCAGAGTCCCTGTGGGGGTATTGATTGAGTTCTTTCGAACCACACCACCGATCGTTCAATTGTTTTGGTTTTTCTTTGCTTTGCCGATGCTCTCCGGTATTGAGATGGATCCATTTCGAGCTTCTTTGGTAACCTTCTCAATTCAATCCTCTGCTTTTTTTGCTGAAGTGTTCCGTGGTGGAATTGTTTCCATTGAAAGTGGACAGTGGGAAGCAGCTCGGGCTATCGGAATGAGCTATCTGGAGTCGATGCGCAGAATCATTCTCCCCCAGGCAGTCAAACGCATGATCCCTGCGTTTTTGGAACGTGTGATTGAATTGATGAAGACCACGACGTTGGTTGCCACGGTATCTTATGCGGATCTCCTCTATCAGGCGAATAACATTGCTCAGTCAACTTATCGACCATTAGAAGTCTTCACAGTGGCGGCCGGACTCTATTTCATTGTTTTGTTTCCCACATCTCTGCTGGTCAAGCACATTGAGCGTCAGCTGGGCAAGACAGGCGAAGGCACAGTGCACTGATGGATCATGTTTGGGACTTCCAGACCGTATTTGCCAGTTGGCCACTGCTATCACAGGGCTTACTCAATACTTTGAAGCTGGGTCTACTGACTCTGATAACTGGCCTATTTTTTGGCTTTTTTGTTGGATTGGGACGTTATTCCCATAATCGCTGGGTCAACTTTCCAGCAAGTGTCTTTGTAGAAGTTTTTCGCAATACTCCGGCACTCGTTCAGATCATGTGGTTCTACTTTGCTTTCCCGATCATCTCACCATTTGACATTGATGCGTTTGCTGCGGCAGCACTGGGATTGGGTTTGAACACCACAGCCTTTTGTGCAGAGATCTTCCGAGGGGGAATTCAGTCCATTCATCGAGGTCAGTGGGAAGCTGGCAAAGCCCTTGGTATGGCTTATCGGGAGCAAGTCTGGCGAATTATTTTGCCTCAGGCAGTGGTGCGGATGATTCCGGCTTTCATGAATCGAGTTGTGGAGTTGATGAAGATGACCTCATTGGCATCGGTGATCGCTTTTGGGGAGTTGATGCACCAAGCAAAGGCTATCTCCGCCTATCACTTCAATCCCATTGAGTCGTATACGGTTGTTGCGCTTCTCTTCTTTGTAGTGATCTCTCCATTTGCGTTCCTAGTCTATCGCCTTGAAAATCGATTCCGTAAGTAAAATGAGTCTAGAGATCCTGTCCTGTCGCAATTTGAAGAAGCAGTTTGGTGAGAATCAGGTGCTTCGAGGGATTGATCTGCAAATCAATAAAGGTGAAAGTCTAGCTATTATTGGAGCCTCTGGTTCTGGCAAGTCTACATTGTTGCGCTGCTTGAATTTCTTGGAGATTCCTAGTTCTGGGGAGGTCCGCTTGAGAGGCGAACTGATTGGTAGTCGACAGAACGAGCTGGTACTGTATCAGGAAAGAGACTTAATTCCGATCCGTGCAAAGATTGGCATGGTCTTCCAGCATTTCAACCTCTTTCCCCACATGACGGTATTGCAGAATGTGATGGAAGGGCCTCGGACCGTACTAAAGTTACCCAAATCAGAATATGAAAGCCGCGCACTATCGTATCTCGAGAAAGTAGGCATTCCTGAAAAACGTAACGCCTATCCTTCAGAATTGTCAGGAGGCCAGCAACAGCGAGTTGCCATTGCTCGGGCGCTGGCAATGGAACCAGAGATCATGCTGTTTGATGAAGCGACTTCGGCCCTGGATCCGGAATTGGTGGGAGAGGTACTAGATGTGATCCTCAAGCTGATGGAAGAAGGATTGACCTGTGTGCTAGTGACTCATGAACTTGGTTTTGCTTACAGCGCTGCACAGCGAGTGCTGTTCATGCACAACGGGATGATTCTCGAAGAAGGCAGCGCCTATGATGTGCTCGTCGAACCTCAGCAGCCAAGAACCATTGAATTCTTACGCGGACACTCCCGCTTTCAACTTCCTTCCCCCAAGAGTGCCCAATGAGCACTGCACCAGAACATCGTTCTACCCACGAGTCCGAATCGGATGAACGGAATCAATCGCTCAAGGTCTATCTAAACGGTAAGATCGTCCCACGAGAACAGGCGCTGGTTTCAGTTTATGATGCGGGCTTCATGCTGGGAGATGGCATCTGGGAGGGAATTCGTCTCTACAACAGAAAATGGGCCTTTGTCCAGGATCACATGGACCGCTTGTATGAGTCTGCTCGTGTAGTGGACATGGACATTCCGCTGACTCGTGAGCAGATGATCGAAGCGCTGGATCAGACCGCTGCGGCCAACCAGATGACCCAGGATGTGCACGCTCGCCTGATGATTACCCGAGGCTTGAAGAGCAAACCGTTTCAGGATCCAAGGCTCTCCCAGCAGGGTCTAACAATCGTGATCATCATGGAACACTCCAAGGTACCGGAAGACATCTATCACAAGGGAATCACGCTCCACACGGTTCCAATCTATCGAGGCTTGCCCGTCACCCAGGATCCAAAGCTTAACTCTCACTCCAAACTCAACTGCATTCTGGCCTGTATTCATGCACAAAAAGCTGGCGCTGATGAAGCGCTGATGCTGGATCCACACGGTTTCGTCAACACCACCAACTCCTGCAACTTTTTCATTGTCCGCAAGGGTGAGGTATGGACTTCAACAGGGGACTACTGCATGAACGGGATCACCCGTCAAAAGGTGATCGATCTCTGTCGAGCTCACCAGATTCCCATTCATGTTCGGAACTTCTCTCTGATGGAAACTTATGGAGCGGAAGAAGCCTTCCTAACTGGGACATTTGGCGCACAAACTCCTGTGGAGTCAATCGATGGTCGTACGATCAGCAACCCGGGTCAGTGGCCAGTAATCGAGAAGATCCGCCAACACTACAAGGAACTGGTTCGAGCAGATACAGTTTAAATTTCTTCTGACTCTGGACAAGTATTTTGAATTTCATTTGATAGCTCCCCCAGCACCAAGGTATCCAATCAGCCTTGCTCTGATGTTGATCAGAAGTAGGTATTGAAAGAATTCAAGCTGTGGATTCCTGTAAATGAAAATTACAGACATTCGAGCTACAACGGTGGAGGTTCCCCTGGAAATTCCTTTGTTTTACACGAATGGAGCCCTACTGGGGAAAAATCGTAGGAACCAGTGTGGAAGTTGATACAGACGAGGGACTGGTTGGCCTAGGTGAGATGTGTGGAGGTGGTGAGTCTGCAGAAGCCGCTTCCCGAGGATTGAAATCATACTTGGTCGGACATGATCCCTTTGAGTTGGAAGACCTGCGCTTTAAGATTTGCAATCCGATCTCCAGCCTCTGTAACAATCACAAACTGCCCTAGAGTTGCCTGCCTGAACCGCTGATGTTAATTCCTAAACCAAGCCTCTGCACCGACAGCTATGTGGCAAACTACGAGATCAGGAGCCTTTTGCTTCCTAACTGTTCTGGCGACTACCCAACGCAGAAGGCACTTGAGAGATTCGTACCATTGATCGACTGTTTCAGAACGACCAGGAGCTGAAGGCTTATTGCGGGTTTCGCAGTCACAAGCTCAAGGGTGGAGTCTTTCAGCCAGAATATGAACTGGAGACCTATCGTGTGCTGGCAGCAGCTTTCCCCAGTGATTCCCTACGTTACGATCCTAACACAGCCCTAGATGTTGCAGAATCAATTTGCCTCGCTGAGCAGATCTGAGACCTACGCAACGACTACCCGGAAGATCCAATCTGGAAACCTCAAGGCATGCAGCAGGTACGTGAAAAAGCCTCGATGTTACTGACTACCAACACGGCCGTTATCAATTTTGAGCAACTCTGCACCAATCTTCAGCACCTCGCGGGGGATGTGATCCTGCTCGACACCAACTTCTGGGGAGGAATACTTCTCAGTGTCAAAGCTGCAGGAGTCTGTGAAACTTTCTAGCAGCTGATTGCTGTACATTCATCCGGTGAGCTCGGCATCCAGTTGACAACCATGCTGCACCTAAGAGTTGTGCTGTCCAATCTGACTTTTAGTGCCAATGCCCAGTATCATCAATTGACAGAAGATATCCTTGTTGGTGGAAAGTTCCTATATCAGGATGGAGCGATTGTGTGGTACCCAATGGCCTTAGTCTAGGCGTGAGGCCGGATCGGGATCGACTGCAACAATACGCAGAAGCCTTCCAGCGTGAGAGAGGCTATACCTATGATCGGGATCCTTCACAACCAGGCTGGTTTGCCCTCATTCTCAATACTCGCTGGGCAGATCATACGCAGCCTAGCCCCTCCTTTTACCTAATACTGAGAAGATAGAACATGCAAACAGACATGACAGGCAAGGTAGCCCAGGTCACCGGTAGGACTGGTGGTATCGGTGAGTTCATTTGTGAACAATTGGCTCTGGTAGGTGTGGCACCGTGAAAATGAAGAGTACAGAGATTTTTAGACAGTCTGTGCCATAAAAAGTAGTGGGCAAGCAATTCAATTGCTGAAAAATTCTCTGACTTTCTTGATCGGCCCATAGACAAGGCCTAGGACCACGCAAAAGATGAGTTCATCAATACCCAGATCCAGCTTTGGACTTTTTTAGTGACCAAGTTGCAGAGTGAATCAACCTCAAAAGAAGAGCAGGCTCCAGTCTTAGGCGGGATTATAGGCACGTGCTAAGACACTCGGATCAACCAGAGGGAGATTTCTCCTATCATACAACAAATGGTACTACTGACGGTCCACCTTGCACAGTGTGCGAAAGGTTCGTCCAAAAAGATAATAGAGATAGTGTTAAGGAACCAGATTGGCACCAAATAAAACATACTCCAGAAGGAAACAGTAAGGCGTTGCATTAATGAATCTACAAATACTGGAGATTACTTCATTTGTCGAAGCTAAGTATTTGCGCTAACCTCAATAATTGAAATACAAGAAGGCAAAAGAGGATAGTAATCCTGTTAAGGTCAAAATTAAATTAAGTAACAAAAAAGTGAAAAAATTATACTCAAATAAATTGTGAAAAATTAAAAGTGACAGTTTGATAAAAAATAAATAAGTGATGGTAATGATTGAGTAATATCTAAACATTTCTCAGAAATAAAGAATTTATATCTAATCAATAAAATTCTAATAAAGCAATAAAAACAAACTTCAAAAGTGTTACATAAAGCTGAAAATTTACATGTGTTAATTAATAAAAAATCCTAGAATAAAGAACTTAATCTGGATGGATAAATTATGTTTAAAAAATGTCTGAAAAATAAAATAAAAAAGTCCATTTAGTGATCTGACCACATAACATTCATTTGCACTAGAAACCAATCAGTTTAATTTTCGTTGATTCAAAGAGGATTTAATTACATTAGTAACAATAAAGTTGACTGAAATATTATATTTTAATATATTTTTTATTAAATAGAAGGTAAAAAAAATTGTTTGAAAGTAAAAATTTTAATTGACATCGTTACATTCATAGTGTAAAAAGAAATTGTTTAATGTCGAACATTGAGACAATTCGCAGTGAATTGATTTCCATTAATGATTCTCTTAATTATGAGGTATGAAATGAATAAAGTGAATAAACATTTGATGATCGTAGTGTCAATATTCGCTAGTTTTTTTATAGGCAACGCAAAAGCTGAAACCTGGACTGTACAGACATCAATGCCATCTGGGTCATATATTTTTAAACATGTAGAAAAGTGGGTGCCTAAACTAACATCTATTACAAATGGTCGCATAAAGATACAGCTTGTGGGTGGAGGAACAGTTGTTCCACACAATCAGACAATTGATGCAGTTGGACAAGATATAATACAGGGAGATTTTACGGCTACCGTGTATTTTGGAGGAAGAGATAAAGTATTTGCGATCATCGGTGATATGGTTGCAGCATATGATAATGTTTGGCAGGTATATTCATATTGTTATCAGGGAGGGGGTAAAGAACTATTTCAAAAAGTGTGGGATGAATATACTGACGAATCAGTAAAAATTGTTGGGTGTGCTCCTTATGCAAGGGAATCATTTACCTCAACAATTCCAATAAAAAAACTTGATGACTTAAAAGGTGTAAAACTACGCGCTCCTGAAGGATTAGCATCTGAAGTTTTCAAAAGAGCAGGTGCTAATCCAGTTGGAATACCTGGCTCAGAGGTATATACATCATTACAAAAAGGTGTTATTGAAGCCGCAGACTATTCATCGTACACAGAAGATAAGTCAATTGGTCTACATGAAGTAGCTAAATATCCTATCTATCCGGGAATACATTCAATGCCAATCCTACATTTTTCTGTGAATATGGAAAAATGGGAAAAGTTAAGTGAGGCAGATCAAATTGCACTAGATCTTTGGTATAGAGCAACAATGGTTGATTTAATGCAGGATTTAGAACTCTCAGATTTAAAACTAGTAGCTGAAGATAAACGGACTGGTGCAGTAAATGTTCAAAATTGGGACCAGTCAGAAAGAGATAAGCTGAGAGCTATCGCAGCAGATGCATGGAAAGCTTATTCATCAGAAAGTCCACTGGCAACAGAAGCATATAAAAGTGTAGTGGCATATCTCAAAGCTGCAGGTCTACTTTAATTTGTGACCTACAGCACACTCAAGTGCTGTAGGTACAATATCTAATGATATAAAAGTGAATATAATTGAAAATTTCATTGATAAAATCGGAAGAACAGTTAGTTATTTTTATTTTTTTGCTGTAATTATTTCAATGTGGGAAATTGTCCTCCGTTGGATATTTAATAGTCCTACAATATGGGCGCATGAATTAGTAATATGTACCTGTGGGATTACCTATCTTCTCTCGGGTGGCATAGTAACAAAAGAAAAATTGCATATTAGAATAACAGCAGTTTATGGCTTAATGTCAAAGAAAATAAAATGGTATTTGGATTTGATGGCGTATCTAATAGGTATCATTTCTATAGGATTGTTAATACAGGGATCATTAAGACAAAGTAAAATGGCAATAAGAGTCTGGGAACGAACTGGATCAGCATGGGATCCTCCACTGTATGCTTTAATCAAACCTGCAATTACAGTTGGAGCAATATTGGTGATAATCTCTACGATTATTCATTTAGTTAGGCATTTAAAAGAAAAAAAACCTAATGAATATTGAAATTATTTCAATAATTATTTTAGTTGGTATGGTGGTACTAATGGCCCTAGGAGTCCCATTAGTTTACACTACTCTGACAATAGCAATCGGATGTACAATATATCACTTTGAAGGACTAAAAGGTCTACCATTAGTTGCTAGCCGTGTTGGTGGATTTGTAACAGAATATGTGTTTGTGTCAGTACCCCTATTCGTAATGATGGCTAGCATCTTAGAAAAATCAGGGGTAGCAAAAGATTTATATAACGCAATGTTTTTGCTTTCAGGAAAACTAAGAGGGGGTGTCGCAGTTCAAACAACTTTAGTTGCAGTTTTTATGGCAGCAATGACAGGGATCATAGGCGGAGAAATTATTTTGTTAGGTCTATTAGCACTGCCACAAATGCTAAGACTTGGATATGAAAAAAAATTGGCTATAGGGACAATTTGTGCGGGTGGATCTTTAGGAACCTTAATACCACCAAGTGTAGTATTAATTGTATACGGATTAGTCGCAAATGTTTCAATTGGAAAACTGTTTTTGGCAGGCGTAATTCCGGGTCTTCTTTTAGCATTATTATATATGGGATATATAATAATTAGATGTTGGATTCAGCCAGAATTAGCTCCTTTAGCTGAAGAATTTACTAATAAAATCAGTAGGACAGAAAAAATTCGTTTGCTTAAAGGGCTTATCTTACCTTTTTCGGTTATAGTATGGGTATTAGGTTCTATTTATGGGGGTATTGCTTCAGTTACTGAGGCAGCTGCAGTAGGTGTTTTTGGTGCTATTGTTTCATCTGTAATACGAAAAGAATTTTCAATGAAAATGGTACGTGATTCAGCATTTCAAACGATGACTACAGTAGGAATGCTAATATGGCTAACATTTGGTGCAAATGCTCTAGTGGGTATTTATAATATCATGGGTGGGACTGCCTACATGCACACAATGCTAACAGGTTTGCCTTATGACCCAATTTTCATTGTGTTGATTATGATGGGAATTTTAATCGTAATGGGAACTTTTATGGATTGGATTGGTATCTGTCTACTAACCATGCCAATATTTGTACCTGTTGTAATTGATATTGGGTATAACCCGATCTGGTTTGGTATATTGTTCACACTGAATATGCAGTTGTCATATCTTAGTCCACCTTTTGGACCTGCGTGCTTCTACTTGAAAACTGTTGCACCAAAAGAAATTACACTTAATCAAATATTTAATGCCATGTGGCCATTCCTAGGACTACAGCTTATAGGGCTTATTTTAGTATTAAGTTTCCCTGAAATTGCTCTTTGGTTGACAAACTATATATGATGAATAAAAAATGAAAATTTTATCCAATGAAAATGCAAGACTCTTTGGAAGAGAACCTAACCCTGAGATGCTTGACTCTCTGGTTGAAAGTCAACTTGATTTCAAAGATCATACTCTGAGAGAATTGTTTTCTGAAAATGGATATTTATATTTCAGTCAGTTTTTTGATACTGAATCAATTAAGGCCTTACGATCTAGGATATTCTCTTACTTAATAGAAGTTGATGAAGTAAAAGAGGTAGCAGGTAAATTTATTTATACTGGATTGAGTAATCGTAGAGAAAAAGTAGAAGATTTGGGTAAATTTTGGAGAAATATTTCTGAAGATTGGCTTCTAAGAAGATTAACTCATTCTAGATCACTTCACGAACTTTGTGATAGAATTCTTAATTGCAAATCCATTGCTCAGGACTACCTATTTTTAAGAATCTATAATGTTGGTAGACAAACACTAACACATAGTGATTCAGGTTTTTTTACAAGGAAAACTCCAAACGTAATTACAGTCTGGATTTCACTTGGTGAAACACCACTTGAGATGGGCCCTATTTTTCTTTTAGAAAATAGTCATAAAAATGAAAAAATTATTGAGGATCTAAAGAATTTCGATGTGGCTAAGGATAAAAAACGTAAGGCTTCTTGGGATGAAAATCCTATTGATATTGCAGAGATGCTATCCTGTAGAATTTTAACACAAAATATGTCAATTGGAGATATTGTTGTCTTTAACATGAATATTCTTCACGGTTCATTTGATAATATTAACTGTGAAGGCCAAACACGACTCTCTTGTGATGTAAGATATCAACCATTTTCTGATCCAAGAGACTCCCGCTATTTCGGTCCTTTTCCTTCTGGTACAACTGGAAATGGATATGGAGAGTTAGTTGGCGCAATACCATTAGATGAAAAATGGCATATAAGATAAATTATTAATATGAATAAAAATGATTATCAAACTGTTTTTACCAGTATAATTTTCTTTGCAATTATTTGTCTTATTATGTTTGGTACTTCAGGGCAGATGTAATCTTATTGGGGATATATTTATGTTTTCCAAAAAAGAGATTGACGAATATTTTCTGAATGGTTTTGTTGTAAAGTCAGATTTTATTAGTCCCTTGATGATAAGTAAGTTTAAGAAAGAAATTGATTCTATCATTGGTGAATCCTCGTTGGAGAGTCATGATAAGACTAAAATGGAGATGGAACCAAAACAAAAAATTAATGGTAGAAAAGTACGTCGTATCTATGAACCCTGTACTTATTATCCGCTTTTTGAAGAATACGCTTCTTCTCCTGTGGTATTGGATCATATTGAATGTCTTTTAGGCAAAAATATTTTTTTTCATTACAGCAAACTTAATATGAAGGCATCTAGTGTAGGTGCTGTAGTTGAATGGCATCAAGACTTAGCTTATTATCCACTTACAAATAAAGATTCACTTGCAATTTTACTTTATATTGATGATGCATCCAAAGATAATGGGTGTTTGAAAGTCATGCCAAAATATCATACAAAAAAGTTGTTGAATCATACCAGGAATGGTTTTTTCCAAGGTATGATTACAGAAAAATTTGACACATCGAAAGCTATGAATCTCGAAGGAAAAAGTGGTACTGCTATTTTTATGCATTGTATGGTTCCACACGCTTCTAATATGAACACATCAAATTTCCAAAGAAGAACTCTCATTTCCAGTTACCGTGCAGCAGATGCTTTTCCCATTTTAATTAATAGTAGAGAATCATCTCCTGAGAAATATGCAAAAATTGTTAGAGGTGATGAGCAAATGAATGCGAGATTTACGATGAGATCCTTTCCCATACCTAAATATTTTGAAGATGCTAAGTCCCTGTTTTCTCTTCAAGATAGAGCCAAAGAATCTTTAACTAATGACAAATCCCTATTATTATAACTTAATGAAATCTGTGTTCTCCTATTTTATTCCTTATTAGCTAATATATTCTCCTCTTGAGCTTTTATTTCATTTATTTTTACCTCTTTTATATTTTTTAATTGTTCATTAATTACTTAATTCTCATTCTTAGGCGTTGGAGCAATTGCGTAGTTTGGACAAATGAAGTAATCTCCACGATTTGGAAATCTAACAATGCAATGTCCTCACTGTGCGCATCCAGACTACATCCTCTTTGGTAAGAACTGAGGCGCCCAACGCTACCGCTGCCAAGCTTGTCGACGAACCTTTCAGACAATGCGCAGGGGCAAGGATCCAGCCCTCAAAGAACAGGCTCAAAAGCTATACCTCGAAGGACTGGGGCTCAGAGCCATTGGCAGAATTCTTGGGGTGCATCACAAAACAGTTTCCCGCTGGCTTGTCCAGGCCGCAGGGCAGTTACCAGTCAACCAACCCGAGACGAAGGCCTCTTCCTTGATTGAGGTCGATGCACTCTG
>JAQWOT010000322.1 GCA_029245725.1 SAR324 cluster bacterium
AGAGTCTTGTGATGGATGTCGAGAACCTGGCCGATAGCTCGCATCCCCATCCCTTCGAGATAGAGCTGACAGGCCTGTTGCTTGAGGGCTGGATCTTTGCCACGTTGTAGCGTCTGAAAGATCCGTCAGCAGGCTTGGCAACGGTAGCGTTGGACACCACGGCTGGTACCATAGCGAATAGAGTCAGGATGAGCACAGTGAGGACATTGCATCCTTAGATCTCCAAATTTCGGAGATTACTTCATTTGTCTAAACGACGCAAATGCACCAACCCCCAAGTTTTGTAAGTATAGAAAATAATATGAGATCAATCACTTGTTAGAGAATGAGCAGGATCGTGGGGTGATCTGTGCTGTCTCTGCCTTCCTGCTATGGGGTTTCTTACCGATTTATTGGAAAACCCTGGCCCCAACAACTGCACTCGAAGTGATCGCTCACCGCATCGTTTGGTCCTTCGTGTTCACATGGGCCATCTTGCTCTGGCAGCCTCCAGTAGGGGGCTGGAGATCGATTCTACGAGAGCGTCAGCGTCTGATTGGTTTGATTTTCAGTGCTCTTCTGCTTGTTGGAAATTGGCTGAGCTATGTGGTGGCAGTCCAGCAGGATCGAGTGCTGGAGGTCAGCTTGGGCTATTTCATTGTTCCGTTGTTAAACATTCTCTTTGGTTTCCTTTTTCTGCATGAGCGCTTCAGTTCATGGCAATGGCTAGCGATCGGGCTCACGGCCTTGGCTCTCATCAACCTGATGCGGCAAGCGGAGCAATTTCCCTGGCTTGGGCTGATCATTGCGCTGACCTTTGCCGGCTACGGGCTGATGCGCAAAGTGATTCAGGTGCAGGGGATGCTGGGTCTCTGGATGGAAATGGTGATCCTGATGCCACTGTCCTTCATATTATTATGGTATCTGTCGCAGTCTGATGGGCTATATTTCGGGAGCAGCTGGGATTTGAGTCTACTGCTGGCAACCACTGGGGTGATTACTTCTCTGCCACTGTTACTGTTTGCAGCTGGAGCCCGAAGACTGCCGCTAGCGACCCTGGGCTTGCTACAATTCATTGCTCCTACCTGCTTTTTTCTACTAGGGATTTTTTTGTATGAAGAACCCTTCAGTCAGATCCAGGCGATCTCTTTTGGACTGATCTGGATTGCTGTGGTAATTTACTTGAGTCAGATCCAGCGACAGACAAGGCTACTGCAGGAAAACAAGGCGCAGACAGTGCATAGAGAATCAGTTTGAATTTGCGATCAGATTAGCAAACCAGCGGGGTAGAATGTCAGCCGATTCAGAAAACAGAAAAACTAAGGGTTCGAGCAAATTATCATTATTGGGCAACATTGCTTTGATTCTCGGTCTGCTCATTGTGATTGCTGGAGGTGTGATCGGGTGGTTGATGCCACCGCCACCGCCACCGCCAGTTGAAACGATTAGCTTGACGGAGGAAGAGCCTGCCCTCTCCGAGTCAACTAGCCTTCTTGAAGTGCTCAGTCCGAGTAAAAAGGATGCTCCTGACGTTGAGGTGGAGGAAGTGCTGGAGATAGATGAAGTGATGTTGGTTGATGCCAATCAGGTTCCTCCACTACCCATTAAATATTATGTGCAGGTCGCGAATTGTCTCGACAGTGAATGTGTTGGGGAGCACCGACGTTTGTTGTCCCGTCAGGGTTATCGGACACGAATTGAGAACGCTGTCGAAAGCATGCCTTTCCGAGAAGTTCGTTCCCAACCACTATATTCATCCGAACGATCAGCTGCTGTAGCTGAAGAAATCAACCAAGATCCTGGCTTGAACGGATATGCTCAGGTGCTTAAGCCGAATGACTGGTATCGCATTTCCCTGGGAGTCTTTCCAGAAGTCGATCAGGCAGACCGTCTGACGAAGGCGCTGAATGCCAAGTATGCAAGAAGAATTGACTTCGAGCATGTTGAGGTACGACTAGATTTTGAACACATGCGGGTTTATGCAGGAGGATACCGTGAAGAGAAGGAAGCTTTGCGCCTCAAAACATATTTAGAAAAAAGGGAACCTTTGTTCCGAGATCTCTTTGTCACTGCCCTCTTGCCGCGAGATTGAAAGCTCCCTCCATGCCTCGCTTCGCCGAACGCGCCTACAATTTTAGTCCAGGACCAGCGGTTCTCCCACTACTGGTGCTGGAGAAGGTTCAGAAAGAACTCCTCAACTATCGGGAATGTGGGGCCTCCATTCTGGAGATCAGCCATCGCTCCAAGGATTTCCTACCAATCCTGGATGAAACACAGCAACTCTTCCGCCAACTGACTCAACTGCCAGACAACTACCATCTCCTGTTTTTCTCTGGTGGAGCCCAGATGCAGTTTTCGGTGGTACCGCTCAACCTGTTCAGTCGCTCTGCCAACAATCGAGCAAGTTATGCTGTGACTGGGAAATGGGGAGAATTGGCTCTTAAGGAAGGCAAGCGTTACGGCAGCGCAGAAGAATGGGTGCATGGACGAGAAGACCGCTACAATCGAATTCCCACAGTCCATGCTGAAGATTTGGAACGGCTGAAGGGTTCAGCTTATCTGCACCTGACTTCCAACAACACTTTATACGGTACTCAATGGAATCACTTCCCGCAGGCTGGTGAAGTCCCATTGGTTATCGATGCAACATCAGATATCCTCAGCCGGGAAGTGGACTTCTCACAGTTTGGGCTGGTCTATGCCAGTCTGCAGAAAAACCTGGGTCCAGCTGGACTGACGCTGGTTGTAGTCCGAGAAGATTTGCTGGGACACCACCTGCCACAGACTCCAAAGTTACTGCAATACCAAGCCATTGATTCGCAAAATTCACTGAACAACACCATCAATGTGTTTGCCGTCTACGTGATGCGCTATGTCTTGGAGTGGTATCAGGAGCAAGGTGGAGTTGCTGCCATGGAGCAGCAAAATCGGCAGAAGGCCAAATTGCTTTATGACTATCTCGATGAGAGCGAATTCTTCCTGACAAGTGTCAACCCACCGGACCGCTCATTTGTCAACGTCATCTTCAATCTGCCGACTACTGAGCTGCTGCATCAATTTCTTCAGGAGTGTGAGGAAGTAGGACTGCTGGCTCTCAAGGGACATCGTGAGGTTGGAGGTGTGCGTGCTTCCCTCTACAATGCCCTACCTTTAGCCGCAGTAGAACGTCTGGTTGAAAAAATGCGGGACTTCGAGCGAAAAGCATTGACTTAAAAAAAATGAAATGATAGCTTTACCGTTTTCATTTTTTCGGCGAATCTCTCGTAGTAGCTAACCCGACACCCTAGCCAAAGCCATGCCAACCCTGAATCAAATTGTCCGCAAGGGGCGTAAGAAGCGGGTCGTGAAAAACAACGTCCCAGCCCTGCAGGCCTGCCCTCAACGAAGAGGAGTCTGTGTGCGGGTCTATACCTCAACACCTAAGAAGCCAAACTCGGCTCTGCGCAAGGTGGCTCGTGTTCGACTCACCAATGGAATTGAGGTGACAAGCTACATTCCAGGGATTGGCCACAACCTGCAGGAGCACTCTGTAGTGCTGATTCGGGGAGGTCGTGTCAAAGATCTTCCAGGGGTTCGCTATCATGTTGTCCGAGGTGCTCTTGATACAGTCGGTGTCAAGAATCGCAAGCAAGGGCGTTCCAAGTATGGTGCGAAGAAAGGGTAGTCCAACATGTCCAGAAGAAGATCTGCTACAAAGCGCGTTGTTCTCCCCGATCCGAAGTACAAAGATTTTTTGGTCAGTAAGTTTGTCAACAATTTAATGCATGATGGAAAAAAGAGTGTTGCTGAAAAGGTACTCTACCAAGCTCTGGACATGATCTCCCAAAAGGAGCAGGAGACCGGAGCTATCGATATCTTCCATCAAGCAGTTGAGAACGTGAAGCCCAACGTAGAAGTCAAGTCTCGACGTGTTGGCGGCTCTACCTACCAAGTTCCAGTGGAAGTCCGCTCTCAGCGCAGCCAAGCCTTGGCGATTCGCTGGCTGATTCGCTATGCGATTTCCCGAAGTGGCAAGTCCATGGAAGAGAAACTTGCTGGAGAGTTGCTGGACGCATTCAACAACCGGGGAGCTTCCGTCAAGAAGAAGGAAGATACGCACAAAATGGCTGAAGCCAATAAGGCTTTCGCCCATTACCGTTGGTGAACATTATAAATGTCCAAAGCCCGTCGATTTCGCCGGAATATTGGCATCATCGCACACATTGACGCGGGCAAGACAACTACCTCAGAGCGAATCCTCTTCTACACCGGTCGAATTCATAAGATTGGCGAAGTCAACGACGGCTCTGCCACGATGGATTGGATGGAACAGGAGCAGGAAAGAGGAATCACAATCACCTCGGCAGCGACAAGTTGTGGTTGGAAATATGAGGATGAGGAGTACGATTATAATATTATTGATACCCCAGGGCACGTTGATTTTACGGTAGAAGTCGAACGCTCACTGCGAGTACTTGATGGAGCGATCGCTCTCTATTGTGGGGTGGCAGGAGTCCAGCCCCAGTCTGAAACAGTCTGGTGGCAAGCAGGCAAGTACAAAATTCCTCGTGTGGCCTTCGTGAATAAACTGGATCGAATTGGTTCAGACTATTTCCGGGCGGTCGAGGATATACGCAAAAAACTTAAGGCTAATTCAGTAGCTTTACAATATCCCATTGGTAGTGAAGATCAGTTTCGTGGAGTCGTAGATCTGCTTGATCGGAAGGTTCTCTACTTTGATGAGGAGAGTCTCGGTGCAAAAGTTGATGTAGCAGAAATTCCAGAAGAATTGGAAGAAGCTGTTGAGCAAAAGCGACAGGAACTGGTCGAAAAAGTTTCGGAACTAGATGATGAGTTGCTGGAAGCTTTCCTGGAAGAGCAGGAAATCAGCACTCAGCGCCTGCGTCAGGTGATTCGAAAGGCAACAATCGAAGGTCGGTTACTGCCTGTCTTATGTGGAAGTTCATTTAAGAACAAGGGGGTGCAGCCCCTGCTGGACGCCGTAGCTGCCTACCTTCCCTCCCCTGATGATGTGCCGGCAATTGTTGGGAAACAACCGGATAGCGAACGAGAAGAAACCCGTACTACGAGTGACTCCTCCTTCTGTGGCCTAATCTTCAAAATCGCCAGTGACTCATTTGCTGGTCAGATGACCTTCGTCAGAGTCTATTCGGGGGTTCTAGCTCCTGGAGACATTGTCTTCAACCCTCGGACTCGAAAAACGGAGCGTATCGGTACCCTGGTCAAGCTTCATTCCAACAAGCGGGCAGAGATTGATCGTTTGGAGGCTGGGGACATTGCCGCAGTCATTGGTCTGTCTGTGGGAGTCACCGGGGATACCATCTGCGAGAAGCGTCATCCGATCTTGCTGGAAGGTACAGAGTTCCCGCAGCCAGTGATCGACATTGCGGTCGAACCGAAAACGAAAGCAGACCAGCCGAAGCTTGAAAACGCAATTTCCAGTATTGAGCGTGAAGATCCTTCTTTCCACAAGAAGATAAACCCGGATACAGGACAGATCATTATCTCTGGAATGGGAGAATTGCATCTGGAAATTGTGCTGGATCGGCTTTCCCGAGAATTCAAGGTTGGTTGCAACGCTGGTAAACCAAGGGTCTCCTACCGCGAAAGCGCAGCAGCAGCAGCGCAACTAAGACAAGGATTCGAAGGCACGTTGGCAGGCAAAGAACAGTTTGCCGCCTGTACATTGCAACTGGAGCGTTTGCCGGCAGGTCAAGGGATTGAGGTACTTAGTAAATTATCAAAGAGTACTCCATCTGGATTTGCCCCAGCAATTGAGATTGGTATTCGGGATGCGGCGCAGAGTGGGATGTTGCTGGGTTATCCGATGGTGGATCTACGATTCACAATCTTGGAAGCGGAATGGCGAGAAGACGGAAGCTCGGAGTTGGCATTCCAACTTGCTGCGAGAAACGGGGTGAGGGAATTGGTCAAAGAGGCTGGTCCAACCCTACTGGAGCCGATGATGAGTGTGGAGACAATCCTACCAGAAGCTTTCTTGGGAGAAGTGATTGCAGATCTCAACATTCGCAACGGACGTATTAAATTTGTAGAGGATCAAAACGAGATGAAGGTTGTTGAATCGGAAGTTTTCCTCTCCAAGATGTTCGGTTATTCGACTGATTTACGCTCTGCTACGCAAGGGCGTGCCTTGTACACCATGACGTTTTCTCACTACGAGGAAGTATCAAATGAGACCCTTCAGCAGGTTTTATCGTTTGGTAGTGCATAATGGGGCTTGTGTAAACGACAATCCACAAACGAACAAAGGAGTCATCAATGGCGCGAGAGAAATTTGAACGAACCAAACCCCACTGTAATATTGGGACAATTGGTCACGTGGATCATGGCAAGACTACATTGACAGCGGCGATCACCAAAGTGTTAGCCATGAAGGGCTTTGCTGAAAAGCGTGAATACGGTGACATCGATGCAGCCCCAGAAGAGCGAGAACGTGGAATCACGATTGCGACAGCGCACATTGAATACGAAACAGAAAATCGTCACTACGCTCACGTGGACTGTCCAGGTCATGCTGACTATGTCAAGAACATGATCACAGGTGCGGCCCAAATGGACGGTGCAATTCTGGTTGTATCTGCAGCCGATGGCCCAATGCCTCAGACACGAGAGCACATCCTGTTGGCACGTCAGGTCAACGTTCCTTACCTCGTTGTCTTCATGAATAAAGTAGATCAAGTAGATGATGCTGAGCTACTAGAACTGGTTGAAATGGAAGTTCGTGAATTGCTCAGCAGCTATGATTTCCCTGGGGATGATATTCCGCTGGTTATGGGATCAGCGTTGAACGCAATGGAATGTGCTTCAGAAGAGCCAGACCATGATGACTACAAGCCGATCACAGAACTCATGTCCAATGTTGATGACTACATTCCGAACCCGGAGCGAGACTTGGACAAGCCATTTCTGATGTCTGTTGAAGACGTCTTTTCAATCTCCGGACGTGGTACAGTAGCCACTGGTCGAATCGAGCGTGGTCTAGTCAAAGTCGGTGAGGAGATTGAGATCTGCGGAATTCGTGAGACCCAGAAGACGACAGTTACTGGAATTGAAATGTTCCGCAAATTGCTTGATGAAGGGCGAGCGGGCGACAACGTAGGTTTGCTGCTACGAGGTCTCAAGCGAGAGCAATTGGAGCGTGGCCAGGTAATTTGCAAGCCTGGTTCAATCACACCACATACCAATTTTAAAGCACAGGTTTACGTACTCACCAAGGACGAAGGTGGACGCCACACGCCATTTTTCACCAACTACCGACCTCAGTTCTACTTCCGAACCACCGACGTGACTGGTGTGGTTCAGTTGCCAGCAGATGTTGAAATGGTGATGCCTGGCGATAACGTATCGATTGAAGTTGAGTTGATTACCCCGATTGCTCTGGAAAAAGAAGTGCGTTTCGCGATTCGTGAAGGTGGACGTACTATCGGTTCTGGCGTTGTCACCGAAGTTACCAAGTAATTACGCAGGAGAGGGACAACCCCTCTCCTACTGCAGGCTAGAGCATGAACGAAAAAATCAAAGTCCGCTTCAAAGCGTATGACGACAAGTTATTGGATCAAACAGTTGAAGAAATTGTTCGCACGGTCAAGCGCACAGGTGCTCAGATTGTAGGACCAATTCCTCTTCCGACCAAGATTCACAAATATACGGTCTTGCGCTCTCCGCATGTGGACAAAAAGTCACGTGAACAGTTTGAAATGCGCGTGCACAAGCGGTTGCTCTACATTATGGAAACGACACCACAAACCATGGACGCGCTGATGCGCCTGGATATTTCTGCTGGAGTCGACATTGGCATCAAGCAGGTTTGAGCATGCAATTAAACACTTACAATCTGGATGGTGAGAAGGTAGGCAGCGTCGAGATCCAAGACAAACTGATACAAGAAGAATATTCCTCGCGCATCTTGCAGGAAGCGATTGTCGCATACCGCAACGAGCTGCGTCAGGGGACACATTCCACGTTGCAGCGCTCTGAAATTTCAGGTAGTACTCGCAAGTTGTGGAGACAAAAAGGAACTGGTCGGGCACGAGTCGGGAGTGTGAAGAATCCGATTTGGCGACACGGCCCCGTGGTTTTTGGTCCACAGCCTCGTGACTACGGGGTAAAAATCAATCAGAAGGCGCGCCGCAAGGCTGTTAGAGTTGCGCTATCAGAAAGAGCACGACAGGAGCAGCTTTCTGTATTGGAGCAAATGGAATTACCTACACACAAGACCAAAGCATTTAGTGGTATCCTCCGCAAATTCACAGAGGGGAAGTGCTTGGTAGTCGTCAAAGATATTGATAACAACTTGGAGCGAGCATCAAGAAATCTTCCCAATGTGAAGGTTCTTAAGGCAGCAAGTGTCAATGCCTATGAGATCGTCAATCATGATCGTCTGCTCTTGGCCAAGGATGCGATTCCAGTCCTCGAAGAAAGGCTAGGCTGATGGAATTATTCAATATCCTGCAACGTCCTGTGATGACTGAGAAATCAACCATCAGTCAGGAAATGCAGAACAAGTATACGCTGCAAGTATCTTCGAAGGCAACCAAACGACAGATCAAGAAAGCTGTCGAACTGGCCTTCAAAGTCAAGGTTGTCAAGGTCAACACCTTGAACACCAAGTCCAAGCAAAAGCGAATGGGACGTTTCGTTGGCAAGAGTACTCCTTGGAAGAAAGCCATCGTGACCTTGGCCGAAGGCAACAACATCGAATTCATTGCCAATTACTAATTTGTTTCCGGCACTCAGGTAGATCATGAGCATTCAGCGATTCAAAGCGACTTCTCCAGGTCGCAGAGACATGAGTGGCTTCCGTTTTGAGGAAGTTACCAAAGACAAACCGGAGAAAGGCCTCACCGAGAAGCTCTCTAAAAAAGGGGGGCGTAATTCCAATGGCCGAATCACCGTGCGACATCGAGGTGGTGGTCACAAGCGACGCTATCGGATTGTCGATTTCAAGCGCAATAAGACAGGTATACCTGCCAAAGTAGTCGCGATCGAATACGATCCAAACCGAAGTGCTCGCATTGCTCTTCTGCAATATGTTGATGGAGAGAAGCGCTACATCATCTACCCGGACGGACTGAAAGTTGGAGATGAAGTAATCAGCAGTTCAACAGCTGACATCCGTACAGGCAATACGCTGCCCATTGGTCGAATTCCGGTCGGAGCAAGTCTCCATTGTGTGGAATTGAAGCAAGGCAAAGGGGCGCAGTTGGCCCGAAGCGCTGGGGCATCAGTTCAACTGATGGCTAAAGATGAGAACTACGCACAGTTGAAGTTGAAGTCGGGTGAAATTCGCAAAGTGCGCGTCGAATGCCTAGCCACTGTTGGTACAGTCGGCAATAGCGAACACATGAATATGGACGTGGGCAAGGCAGGCCGTAAGCGCTGGAAAGGTTTCCGTCCAACTGTTCGAGGTGTTGTGATGAACCCTGTGGATCACCCGCACGGTGGTGGGGAAGGTCGAACATCTGGTGGACGCCATCCAGTAACTCCTTGGGGTGTGCCAACCAAGGGCTACAAAACACGCAACAACAAGTCCACTGACAAGTACATTGTACGGAGGAAAAAGTAATGCCACGATCTTTGAAGAAAGGTCCTTTCGTCGATGACCACCTGGAAAAAAAGGTGTTAGCGGCCAAAGAGAAAAACGATCGCAAGCTGATCAAGACTTGGTCACGCCGCTCAGTGATCTTGCCAGAATTCGTCGGCACCAACATCGCCGTCCACAATGGCAACAAATTCATTCCGGTGTTCATTACTGAAGATATGGTTGGCTACAAGCTGGGTGAATTTGCACCCACTCGGACTTACCGCGGACACATTGCCAAAACTGACAAGCGCGGGAAGAAATGATGCAAGCGAGAGCTACCGCTAAAGGAATCCGAATCGCACCCCGGAAAGTTCGGTTGGTGCTGGACAATGTTCGAAATAAGGATGTGAGCACGGCTCTGGCAATCCTGCAGAATACACCGCGCAATTCATCCCCTGTGATCTACAAGTTGATCCAGTCTGCTGTTGCCAACGCGATGAACCGAGATTCGTCAGCTGATGTTGACGAAATGGTGATCAAGGAGGCTTACGCTAACGAAGCCAGTACGCTCAAGCGTTTCCGCCCTCGAGCAATGGGTCGGGCCTCTCGAATTCATAAGCGGAGCAGCCACATCACCATCGTCGTTGAATCGGCCAACTGAGAGAAAAGTTATGGGACAAAAGGTTAACCCGATTGGCTTTCGTCTGTGTGTCAATAAGAATTGGAATTCAAGGTGGTACACAGAAAAAAGTTACGCAGAGACTCTCAAAGAGGATCTCGATATACAACACTTCGTCAAAAATCGCTTGAAGAAAGCTTCGATTTCGAAGATCGAAGTAGAGCGGGCCTCAAAGAAAACTAAGATCAACATCTTCACAGCCAAGCCAGGGATCATTATTGGCCGTAAGGGAGATGAAGTAGAGAGAATCCGAAAAAGCCTTCTCAATAAGTTTAAAAAAGACATTGCAATCAATATTCGAGAGATCAAGCGACCGGAAATTGATGCGCAGTTAATTGCTGAAAACATTGCCTCACAGTTGGAGCGTCGAGTTGCTTTTCGTCGAGCAATGAAGCGGACTTTAGCAACAGCGATGCGAATGAATATTGAGGGCTGCAAGATCATGATTGCGGGTCGGCTCAATGGAGCAGAAATGGCCCGCACTGAATGGGCCCGTGAAGGTCGAGTACGATTGCATACCCTGCGAGCCAACATCGACTATGGCTTTGCGGAGGCTCTGACAACATACGGTA
>JAQWOT010000323.1 GCA_029245725.1 SAR324 cluster bacterium
GGTTTCATTCTTTCCTCAGACGTCTTCTGTCTGATACGGACTCTTCCAACTTTTCTAAACTTTAACGGAGGCACTTATGTGTCGGAATTTGTTCATCTTCACAGGAATCCTCCTGCTAGCTCTTCCTCAATTCTTATTCGCCCAATCTCGCACTGTGGCCGTGCTGACCCCGTTTCTGGCGCAACCCGGAACTCAACTGATGGTGGAGGGATTTGAAGCCGCTGCCAAAAGCAAGGGATGGCAAGTGGATGTGATCGACACCTCCGGAGACGTGGCTGCCCTAGTCAGCCGAATGGAAGATGTCGCCCTGCAAAAGGTCGATGCGATGGTGATCAATGTCGATCCATCCCAAATTCGTAATGGGTTACTCGCTGCCAAAGACGCTGGCATTCCGGTTTTTGGAATGGACTCTGGAGCCGACCCGCTCCTAACAGCCAACGTCACCAGCAATGGCTACGTGATGGCTGCAGAGACAGCTACCTATGTGGTTGATCAGTTGAACGGCAAGGGCAATGTGGTGATGTTCATCTTTGAGCCCTACCCTCCTGTACAAAAGCGCGGTGCGATTGCTGAGTCGATCTTCAACAATGAACCCGACATCAAGATCATGGAGAAGATCACTCCAAGCTTTGATCGTGGCCCCTTGGAAGGCGCCCGCAACTCGATGGAAGCTGTGTTGACTGCAAACCCTGCGAAAGGCAGCATTCAAGCAGTCTGGGCCGCCTGGGACGACCCTGCCCTGGGTGCAGAACAAGCCATCCGCAATGCTGGCCGTGAAGATGAGGGCATCGTAATCGTTGGCATTGACGCCACTGAACAGGCCCGTGATCGGATTGCAGCTCGAGGGAATCTAAAGGCCACGGTTGCTCAGGACTTCAACGGAATCGCTAACACAGTTGCCAACACGGTTGAACAGTATCTGAAGTCTGGTTCCGTATCCCGCTCACAAATCTATGTCAGCGCCAAATTAGTCACGGCTGACGATCTTTGATTCCAACAGTGCGGAGCGTAGCAATAACACTCCGCCCTCCTCCTCCCCGTGATTCCTTTTCTCCATCTTAGCGACGTCCACAAAAGCTTTGGCAGTGTCCCTGTACTGCGTGGGGTAGAACTCGCCCTGTTTTCTGGTGAAATCCATGGGTTGATGGGTGAAAACGGCGCTGGCAAGTCGACCCTGATCAAAATTCTTTCGGGGAATCTGGTGGCAGATTCCCTCACCTGCACAATGAATGGAGAATCTCTGTCGTTGGCAGAGGCTCGCGGGTCTGGAAAGCTGGGAATGCGCTTCATTCACCAGGAACTCAACAGCATCGCGCATCTATCGGTTGCTGAAAACTTGATGCTTGGTAAGCAGCTGCCAACTCGGGCAAAAATATTTATTAACCAGCAGCAACTTTCTGAACTGACCCAGGTAGCGCTTGCTGAACTGGGGATTACCCACATTGATCCCAAACAAAGGATGAGCCAGCTTGGAGCTGGCGATCAAATGCTCGTCAAGTTAGGTAGCACCTTTGTTGTTGAATCCGGCAAGCCAGCGGCTCAACTCTATGTATTGGATGAACCCACCGCCTCACTAATGCCCTCCGAAACAGAAAAGCTCTTTGAAGCTCTTGAACGTCTGAAGCAGAAGGGTTGTTCCATTCTCTATGTTTCCCACCGACTTGACGAAATCTTTGAGATTACAGATCGAATCAGCGTGCTCCGGGATGGAAGAAACACCTTGGTGGAAAAGACGAAAATGCTGAAGCCACGATCTGTTGTGGAAGCGATGACTGGGCGGGAAATCAGCCAGCACTATCCGGGTCGTTCCGGCATTCTTTCAAAAGAAGTCTTACTTTCTGTCCAACATTTGCGAAACGCTAAGTTGAGGTCATTGAATTTTACGCTTCACAAGGGCGAAATTTTGGGACTTGCTGGCTTAGGCGGATCTGGGCGTTCAGAAATCCTTCGTACTTTATTGGGTATTCGAGATTTCAGCGGAACTTTGAGCTTGGAAGGAAAACCCTGGCAACCTAGGCTCAAAAACTTTTGGCAAGAACGCTTAGCCTTCATTCCCGAAGAGCGACGTTCTCAGGGCTTGGTTCTGAACCAGACCGTAGCTACAAACAGTCACCTGCCTTTTATTGGCAATTTTGGCAACTTCTTGGGTTTACTTCCCAAACAAAAACTACGACAGAAATCAGAGGAGGCCTGGTCCCGAGTGAAGGTTCAAGGGACTGGCATCACCCAGAGAATTTGGCAACTGAGTGGGGGAAATCAACAGAAGGTGCTTTTTGCGCGGGCTACCTGGCACCATCCCAAATTACTGTTGTTGGATGAGCCAACAAGAGGAGTAGATGTTGGTGCAAAGCAGGAAATCTACAGTTTGATTAGTCAAGCTAGTCAGGAAGGAACGGCCGTGCTGATGGTCTCTTCAGAGTTGGGAGAGCTGATTGGGCTTTGTGATCGCATTCTTGTTTTGTGGGATGGGCAAATCCACACGGAGTTGCAGACTGAAGGCTTGAGGGAGGCTGATTTGCTCGCGTATTGCCAAGGCGTTCGTTCTATAGAGAGTGCTGAATGACTGGTTCCTTGCAGCTGCCTCCTCTGCTCCGTCGTTACGGCACTTTTTTAGGCTTCCTGTTGATTGTCAGTTTCTTCTGGAGTCAGCGCCCTGACACCTTCATGACCACCCGAAACTGGCTCAATATCACACAGCAAGTCAGCATTTTATGTGTTATCTCCTTCACAATGACCCTCGTGATGGTTGGAGGAGATTTTGATTTGAGTGTCGGCTCCATGGCGAGCTTGAGTGGGATGATTGCAGCAGTTTTGTGGCAACAAGATGTCAGCTTAGTCAGTGCTTTGGGGATTGCTTTGCTAGTGGGTGCTTTTGGTGGCGTTTTTAACGGGGTGCTTGTTGCCTACGCTGGGCTGTCTGCCTTTGTAGCGACTCTCGGCACACTGACGATTTTTAGTGGCTTGGCTTTACTGGTGAGTGACGGCAAAACTATTTTTGGTAGAGCCATTCCAGAAATTGTTGGGGATTTCAGTCGTGGTGGAATTCCTTTAGCTGAGGGAATCCAGCTTCCAAATTTGACCCTGATCGCGATTTCGGTTTTGATCCTCATGGGCATTGTCCTGCAGCACACTGTTTTTGGTAGAAATCTTCATGCGGTCGGAGGCAATCGGGAGGCCAGCTTACTTGCAGGGGTGCCCGTGGCTCGTTTACGCCTCATTGCCTTTGCCATCAATGGCGTAGGAGCAGCAATTGCTGGCTTGATGCTGGTCAGTCGGCTTTCCTCGGCAAATCCAACACAGGGCGATGGGCTGATGCTCAACGCAATCGCCTCCGTTTTTGTGGGCATGACGATGTCCGAAGAGGGGGAACCCAACTTGTTCGGCACCTTGACAGGTGTCTTGATCCTCGGTGTACTTTCCAATGGTTTGACCCAGCTTAGAATCGACACTTATGTTCAACAGATCTTGACCGGCTTGATCATCATCGTGGCAGTACTGTTCAGCCGACTATCCCTGAGAAGAAGATGAATTCAAACGCTGCTGAAAAATTTGAGGGCTCCACTTGGTTGGTGATTGATCTCGGTACAACCAGTATCAAAGGGGGCTTGTTTCATAGTAACAGCAACCTGATTCGCGAGGCCTCTCACCCCAACCAGCAAACGCAAACGGAAGAGGGTTTCCATCATCAGGAAGTGGAGACATGGTGGAATGGATTCACAGCTGTGATTCATGAGCTGGTGAATCCTGAAGTTAGCTTACAGGGGCTTGTACTAACGGGTCAGATGCAAAATCTGATTTTCCTGGATTCGCAGTCAGAACCCTTACATCCCGTAGTAAGCTACAGTGATCAACGGAGCGCAGAGCAAATTGCCAGTTGGTCTGATGAGAAATCACTTCAGGAACAATTGCTTGAAACAGGCAACGAACAGGGTCCAACAAGCCTACTCGCAAAGCTTGCTTGGTTTCAGCAACACCAGCCAGAGGTCCTAAAAAATACAGAAAAGATCTTCATTGGATCAGCAGATTACATTGGCTACCGTCTAACCGGTGTATCTCAAACTGATACTACCACTGCAGCGACCACAGGCTTGATGCAACTCTCCTCAAGAACCTGGCACTCAGCACTTTTTGCAGAGCTTGGTTTGGATTCGATCCTACCGCGTTTACCAAGATTGGTTCCCGGTGGTGCCTTGTTGGGTTCGCTCCAAGATGAAGTGAGTGAGCATCTGAAATTAGTGGCTGGGTTGCCCATCTACCTTGGACCCGGTGATGCTGGTTCAACCACATTGGGCGCCGGTTGTGGAAAACTTGGCAAAGCGTACGCCTACTGTGGAACCAGTGGCTGGGTGGGTCTGACTGAGAAGCGACCAGCACAACTGGAAAGCGGTGCATGGACCTTGGCACATCCAGCTGCAGACTTGTTCATTCAGGTTGCACCGATCCTCACTGCAGGGGACAACCTGGCATGGGTCAAAGATCTATTCGGCTTCAACAGCTATGAAGAGATGATTCAAATCGCTCTGGAGCAACCAGCCGGAAAGTTGCTTTACCTGCCATACCTGCAAGGTGAGCGCTCACCCTTCATTGATCCCCACGCTCGTGGGGTCTGGCTAGGCATGAATCGGCAATCTAATCGTGCTGAATTGACCCGTGCAGTTTTGGAAGGGACCTGCTTTGCCTTCCGTCATGCTTTACACGCCGTATCTGAGGTTCGAGTAGAGGAGTTGATCCTAACCGGTGGAACCAGCCGCTCAGATTCCTTTTGCCAACTCTTCGCGGATGTGCTCGGTATACCGATCAAGGTGCTGGCAGAGCCAGAATTAACCGGCCTCCGTGGTGCTTTGGCATCTTGTCAACCGGAGAGTGCGACTCCAGAACCACGAATTCAAAAAAAGTATTTGCCAAGTTCTGAGCAAATGAACAACTATGACGGCCTGTTTCAGATTTTTCTAGAGAGTTATCCTGCTCTGCGGAGCAGCCTTGCTCAATTAGCTCAGTTGTAGTCTCCAAAGATTCAAACACGAAACCCAAAGGAATCCCATGGGAATGCCCCCTTTTCACTTAGCTTTTGCAGTCAGAGATTTGAACGACACCCGTGATTTCTATGTTAATCGTTTGGGCTGTAAGGTCGGACGGACCGATGAGAAGTGGATTGATTTCGACTTTTTTGGCCACCAGATTTCGGCCCATCTGAAGCCTGAAGAAACCCAGCGAGTCGAGACCAATGGTGTCGACGGAAAGTCTGTTCCCGTTCGGCATTTTGGCGCAGTCCTGGAGTGGAATCATTGGCATAAACTCGCAGATTCCTTAAAGGATCAGGGAGTCAAATTTCTGATTGAACCCTATATCCGTTTCCAAGGAGAAGTTGGTGAACAGGTAACCATGTTTCTGCTTGATCCCTCTGACAATGCAATTGAACTGAAGTCTTTCCAGAACCCTGAGCAGTTGTTTGCGAGTTGAATTGAGAGAGAATTTTCTAAGCAGATGAGTTTAAGAATTTAATGAATAACAAGAGAGATTGAATTGAAGGCATTCCCGATGAATTTTTTTGATAAAGAGTAAATCTAATGAGACCAAAATTTTGAGAAGAAATACCTATTTACCCTTTTAGATCAATCTCTTTGGTAATTTCTGAGATTTTCTGATGTACAAAAAGCTGATTGATTTAAGCGGGAAGCGAGCTCTGATAACCGGGGGTGGTCGTGGAATTGGTCTTTGTGCTGCAGATGCCTTGGCAGAAGCGGGGGCAAGCGTAGTGATCGTGGATCTGAGTGAGCAGCTTTTGGAAGAAGGCGTCGTGTTCCTGAGGTCCAAAGGTCACAAGGTGGAAGGCCTAGTCCTGGATGTCTCAGATTCCGTTGCTACGGAACGAGTTGCCGAAGAGGTCGAAACCAGATCAGGACCGATGGACATCCTGATTGCGAACGCAGGCATCTCTGGTCCAGACACTCCAGCGGAGAACCTGACAGATGAAGCCTGGCACCGCATTATGAAAGTCAACCTCGATGCAGTTTTCTGGTCCTGCCGAGCCTTTGGCAAACGGATGCTGGAACGGCGACAGGGAGCGATCGTTACCGTCGGATCGATGTCCGGGTTCATTTCTAACAAGCCCCAGAAACAGGTGGACTACAACGCCTCCAAGGCTGCGCTGCATCACCTGACCCGTTCGCTGGCTGGGGAATGGGCTGACCGGAGTGTGCGGGTCAATGCGGTCGCCCCAACCTACGTGAACACGCCGATGTCCAACATCACGGCCAAGAATCCCCATTATTTTGAAGTTTGGATGGAAGGGACTCCGATGCGTCGAATGATTGAACCAGAGGAAGTTGCTGCCGCGATTCTCTTCCTTGCTTCCCCAGCTGCCTCAGCGATCACCGGAGCAATTCTCCCAGTAGATGCAGGTTACACCGTTTGGTAGTGCCAGCTTTGAGAGAAACCTTTTCATTTTTCTTAAGCTGATACAGTCATCGGGTTCATTTCAAGGAGGTGTCCAAGGGTGGACTTCAGGCACTGTCTTCGATGGCTTTCGAAGCAACGAAAGTGAATTTCAGCGAGGAATGACGTGGCACAGACGACAACTTTTAGGGATGGCAGGTGGAGCCGAAACATCTTTTACTAAAGCTCAACCAGTCCTCTCCCAACTTTGCAAGTGCGTGGAACACCTCGGGCCTGCGGGTTCAGGATCACAAATGAAGCTAGCGGTCAACTTGCCACTAGCTATTTACTGGAACACTCTTGCGGAAGCGATGTCCCTGTTGAAGGGCAGTGGAATTTCAGCTGAAACCGCAATCTCTCTGCTCACTGACAGCTCTGGTGGACCAAATGTGCTAAAGAATCGAGGACAAGTGGTGATCTACACATTAAATGGAACCGACCAGCCAGGCACCTTTGACCTTGCTGGGTTATTGAAAGATCTGGAATTGTCTTTGAAACAGGCAGAAGTAGTCGGATCTAAGTTGCCCATTGCCGAAGTGTCTGGGGAGAATTATCGGAAAGCAATTGCAGACGGGCTCTCCAATTTTGATGGATCAAGCCTGACCCGTCATTTATTAAGCGAGTAACTAAAGAGAAAAAGATTTCTGCATCTACATGGCTCGTGGGGTCAAATTTCTTTCAATTTTTTGGCCTCAAACTCAATACTGTTCGTTCACACGAAAACCGATGAAATCATTTTATCTGTTACGCAATTGAAAAATTAAAACTTCTAATGCCACTTCAGTGTCATTTGGTTCCAAAAATCCGATCTCCTGCATCCCCCAATCCCGGTAGAATATAGGCGTGATCGTTCAATTTTTCATCGACTGCAGCAGTATAAATTGGGACGTCAGGATGTTCACTGTGGAAATATTCAATACCCTCCGGTGCAGCTAGCAGAGAGACAAAGCGGATATTCGAAGCACCATTTTCCTTCAAACGAGAGACTGCTGCTGCTGAAGAATGACCAGTTGCCAACATCGGATCCAGGGCAATCACCAAGCGCTGATCAATCATCTCAGGCAATTTCAGATAATACTCCACAGCCGCTAAGGTCGCCGGATCACGATAAAGTCCAATATGTCCAACCCTAGCTGAGGGAATTAACTCCAGAAAACCGTCTAACAAGCCGATTCCTGCCCTTAGGATTGGCACTAAACAGAGCTTTTTTCCTTCCAGAAAAGGAGCCTGCATTTTCTGCAATGGAGTCTCAATTTCCTCGTATTCAAGCGGTAAATCTTGAGTAACTTCATAAGCTAAGAGTAGTCCCACCTCACGGGCCAAGACACGAAAACTTCGAGTTGAGGTTCCTTTTTTTCTCATCAGCGAAAGCTTGTGCTGCACCAGTGGGTGTTTAATTTCTTTAAGGACCTTATTCATGAAAACCTCGATCAGAAAATTTCAAAAGACAGTGCCATCACTCTCCACACGGAGAGGCGGTGATCCATCTGGGCGACGTTTATAAGCGAACTTGCGGCCAGTGCTCCAAGTACCTCCCTGTAAAATCTGAGGTAAGGGAAGTTCTTCTGATGTTAACCCCATCCTTTCTCTGAGTTGTTCTGCTAATCGATCCAACATAATGACAGTCATTGCTCGCCATTCAACAATTATTTCTGAGGAGACAGGATGAAAAGCATCGACTTCGGCAGGCTCCCTTAGCTCCAAGACGCCAGTGTCTAGGAAAAGACCACCATTTCGGTATTCAGGGAGGCCTGTCAATAAGTCAATGTCTTGGACTTGAAAACCAGCTTCTTCAAGTGGTTCCAATAGCGAATAGGTCAACCATTGCGTAAGCTTGTGAAAAGGAACCAATTCATTAGTAATTTCAGAATCTGCCAACAAATGATGACGCCAGACATCGCCCAAGTTTTGCCCACCTAGAGTCAAACGTGGAGGCCAGACATCCTGCAGCAGCTTTAACAAAGTTCCCAGCAAGTGATCCACTTTAAGAACACGATCCTCGCTGATTGGAATTTTATCGAGAATATTCGCTATTCTTGGGTT
>JAQWOT010000324.1 GCA_029245725.1 SAR324 cluster bacterium
GGTTGGTGATGACGAATGTGTGATTGTCATTCCAGCCCACTTGGTAGAAGAGATTGCAGAGGAAGCTGTTGAAATGACTGCATTTGAGGGTTTTGTGGTGGAGAGAGTTCGGGAAGGTGCGTCCATCATTGGACTTTATCCCGCTACAAAAGAAGAGAATCAGAAGGCGTTTGCTCAATGGAGAATGCGGGTAGGCCTTAGGCTTCACTTTGATCACTCATTCAAGAAATCTTTGAGTTTCCGCTATGCAGAATTCAAATTCTGTGGCTTTTTAGCAAAGAAGAAGCTCAAGGCTCCTGCTAAAGAGAGGAAAGCCACTAGTTGAAACGCCATTTCGTAGCTACCATAGGTATCGACGATCACACCACAAATCATTGGCCCACCCATCATACCCAGCATAACAATCAAAGAGGATATTCCCATGATTGTCCCAAAGGAGCGTGGCCCAAAGTAATCCGCCCTGATAGCAACCATCAATGGTCCGCGAGTCCCCCAAGCCAATCCGTGAAGTACACAGGCTAGAATTAGCATCGGGAAAGCTTCAAAATAAGCGAGAATCAGCATTCCAGACCCATGAAACAGCATGCAGGTCATTGCAATCAGCCGCTTGTTGAAAATATCACCCAAGAACCCACCGATCCCCAAGCCGATCAACTGAAAAATGCTCACCAAGGAGAAGATCAGACTTGCTTCCGTCAACCCCAAACCGACTCCCCTTGTCAAATGAGGGACCATGTGGACGATCACTGATGAAACTGAAAGAAGTGCAATACCATGACCGGCTGAAATCAACCAAAAAGCGGGGGTTTGCACTGCATGTCGCCATGTGAATGAGGTTTCTCCACCTCCAGCTTTGTTTTCTAGTGCTTCCTGGCTCACCATTCCATCAACTTGTTCACCTCTCTCTTCGGGGCGATGACGAATCCATTGTACCGTGGGAATACCCAACAAAAAGATCATTCCTCCCGAAATCATAGCTACTGTTCGCCAATCATCCCACTCCATTCCCCAGGCGACAACAGGAACGCAGAGTCCACCAATAGAATATCCCATCTGTGACCAAGCAACCGCTTTGGTTCGATGCCGTTGAAACCAGTTAACAATCGATACCATCAGAGTGTGAAATCCACCGAGGCTGACTCCAACTGAAATAATAAACACAATGAGGTAGTAGGAAAGTAGCGAATCAGTTTGCGAAAGCAAAAGGAAGCCAATGCCGAACATAGCAAGCCCGACTGTCAGAATGATTCTTGGACCATATCGATCGACTAACCAGCCCTGCAGGGGACCAAGTAAACCACTTTCCACACGAGTCAGAGCAAAAGCTCCTGAAAGGACCGTCATGCTCCAGTTGAATTCTTCATGCAGAACGACCGTATAAAGCCCATAACTCTGCATCCACAATACTCCTCCGATGAATTGAATCAGTGCTGCGATGGCAACAATCCACCACCCATAAAACACTTTCCCATTGGGTCTGAACAATTTATCGATTGATTTTATTGGAGAAACTGAAGATGGCATGAACATCAGCAAAAACGTAAGGACTGCGGATCAACGTCCTTCACTTTTCCAATGGAGGTCAGCTGGACAGGCGATCGATGACTTCAGAGAGCAAATCCGTTGGGAAGAAACGGACCGGAATGTTTGGGAGACTCGCCTTTCAAAAAAAGGTTTTCAGGGCCTGTCTAGTAAGAGTCTGGTTGTTGGTCCTTTTTAGACTCCCCTAAAGCCATAGAATCGGAAATGCGTATTCAAAGGAAGGATGGTTGGGGTGGCAGGGATCGAACCTGCGCATGGCGGGATCAAAACCCGCTGCCTTACCACTTGGCTACACCCCAGAAAGTAAGCTGTTAACCTTAAGGTCTCTATGTTTGAATTTCAAGGAATTTTTAGTCATTGAGGTAGTTTTCATAAGCCAACTGACGGCTCAATGCCTGATGTTGTTCACTGGACAACTGTTGCCACAAAGCAGGGGAAGCTGGGGTTTTTTCCATCAAATCGCCAAAAATTTCCAAGGCTTGTTGGAGTTGTCCCATGTCCTTATGCAGTACTCCGGTTTGGTATCGAGCCCAGTTGATTTGCTCCTGTACCCGCTCATCAGGCCAATTGGTGTAGGTCACAATCGCCTGCTCGTATTGAGCCAGAGCTCGTTCATCGTTTCGGACTTTATAAAGCATCTCTGCCGCGCGGAAATGACTTTGCACAACATAATTTGGGACATCCGGTTCAATAAGCGGATGATTGTATGTGGCGATGGATTTCTGGAAAGCCTCCGCAGCCTCAGTATAACGCCCCATCTCTTCATACATTAAGCCCAGTTCATAATAGAGTTCTGGCACTACCTCAGCTTGAAGCAGATCTGTGTCCTGTTCATACTTCTCAATCGCCTGCTCATAAACAAGGGCTGCACTCTCAAATTCCTTGGCTTGCTTGTAAACATCGGCAAGCTTCTTACGAACGTCTGCATCGTAAACACTATCTGGATACCGCTGAAGGAAACGGGCTAGCTGATCTCGAGCCTGCTGAAAATCATCTGCTTGAATCAAGGCCTCAGCAGCCTGCAATTGCAATAATTCCAACATAGGACCCTCTACACGACTTTCCAGAAACTGGTACAGGTCCATTGCTTCATTATGGAAACCCAGTTTCTGATGTGCGTGGGCCACCTGAAATAATGTCGTGTCAAATCGGAAGTTGAGTAGGTACTTAGCCTGGTAATCTCGATAAATCGTGACGACACCCAAATCATCCTGGCGCTGGTAGGCACGATCAACTAGCCCCTTCAAGTTCTCGTCGATATTCTCCTGGATGATGTTGCGGCGCACGTAAATACTCTGAGGATATTCCTCCATGAAGCCTTCCAGCGCAGCAATCGCCTCCCGATATGCTCCGTAGAGTGTGAGCGTCAACCCCTTGCGCAATTTTGCTTCCTCAACCTGTGGAGAATCTGGATAAAGCGTAATGATCTCATCATAGGTTCTCAGCGCTTGGCGATATTCATCGGAGTAGGGTCGCTCTGCCTGGATGTTGGCAATACGAAGCTTGCCCATCAGCGCTATCTCCAATGAATAGCTGCGGATGGCATTGCTGTAGGCAGCGATCGCTTCATCCTCCTTACCCTCATCCCTCAGAAAATCACCTAACCGCAGTGCGACAAATTTTGAGAAATCTGCGTCAGGATAGCGATCTAGCAGCAGTTGGAAAATTTCTCGAGCCACATCGTAGTCTGCATTTTCGTAGTAGGTCTCTCCCATGTGGAAGAGCAACATTGGATCTTCCTGAACATACCGACTGTCTAGTGCTCGGGCTCGATCAAAAAAGTCTCTAGCTTCAGGGAATTTTTGTTGTTGGTAGTACGCCTGTGCAATCTTGTAGTAAGCAATATGGATGAATTTTGGATTTGGCATCGCCTTGAGGTATTCCTCAAACTGCAAAATCGCCTGGCCCCATTCTCGTCGAGCGATCTGATTCAATGCTTGCCAGAATGAGGATTCCTGTGCTTCGTAGGAGGAGGGAAAATCTCTTCTCAGAAGTTCGTAGCTCGTGTTCGCCTCTTGGCTGAAGCGCATCTGCTGGTAACTGCGACCTATTCGAAACTGAGCATGCGGAATTAAGTCTTTGGCTATCTCTGTCGAATTTGCCACCCTGATTGCTGTTGTGTAATCATCAATCGCTTGATGATAGTTCCTTCCTCGTCGTCTTTCCAATTGGGTATACTTGGTATCAGCAATCCTGAACAAAGACTGGATGGCTAGAGGATTCCATTCATCCTCAAATTCACTAACGCCATTTTTCCCTGCTGCATAAGCCTTCTGAAACTGCTCGATAGCCAGGTCATATTCACTTTTGCGGAAATGATTTTCACCTTGTTGATAAGCCGCTCTAATTTCTGCCTTAAGAACGCGTTTTTCTCGATCTAACTTGGCAGCTTCCTCTGGTGTCAATGAAGAATCTTCCTCCTCAATGGCAATGTCTTGAAAAATGGGTTGACCATAGATTCGAATCACCCAACGAGCAGGGTCTGAGAGCTCATCTTTTTCAAGCCTGAAATCTGTCGCAATCTGCCCCAAGGTGACAAACACCTGATTAGGATCAGTGGTCAATTCATCGACCCGTACACGACCATCTTTATAGGGTGTCAGCGTAAATGAATTACCCGGTGCTGTATCCGCAAACCGTAAGCGTACCATTCGATCCTGAGGGTTTTCCAGAACAAATAAGCGAGGAGGACCCGTGAACGAGAAGGTCAGACTCGTAAAATCTGGATTGCTGTCGTCGTAGTCCAAAGCCTCCAAGGCAATAGTTGCTGGCTCTGGATCTGGCGGGAGTGTGACGGGAGGCAGTTGAATTAACGGGCGGAATCGGAAGACCAATTGTCCAGGGTTATTGCCTGGTACCATGTCGAAAATTAAATCATCCTTACGAAGCTTGAATTGGGCCCAAGTGTCTGGATCCATATCCAAAAACCTTATTCCTTCAACCTGAGGATCATTAAACAATCGATCACGACGTCCATCCGCAAAAGTAGCCTTAGTATTGCGGAACTTGACAACCAAGGTACGGGCTTTGAGATTTTCATTAAGCTCATATATCGGCTTGCCACTGGTTTGCAGAGTGATGCTGACCTGCTCACCTTTGCGCAGCAGTTCCACCCCAGAGATGCTCATTGGTTCTTCCTGAGCGTTTACGCTCATTGGAAAAAACATTAATATCGAAATGATCAACCAGCAGCTGGTTTGGTATTTAGCCTTCATCGGCTCATCTTTTATCTAAACTCAGAAAATTTGATACAGAGGCCATTGGTCGAGAATTTCTGGATATGTCCAATGCACTACTAGACCTCCCAGGCATAAAAAAGGAGCAAAAGGTACTGGGGTTTCTCGCAAGTTCTGTCGATTCTTTAGCAGCCATAAACCACCAAATAGTGATCCACTGATCGCTGCCACAAAGATAACAAAAATAAGCCCCTCCGGACCAGTCCATGCACCAATCAATGCCATGACCGCAGGATCTCCATCTCCAAGTCCTGCTCTACCTCGAAGGGCCTCATAAAGTACACCTAACAAATACAGTCCACCTGCCCCAAGTAGAGCACCATAAACTGCTCCACGAACTGAACCTGGTTCATTCAATAACAAAATCGTAAAATGTAGGGATAGTGTCAGGATGACAATGCGGTATTCAATCCACATCGTATGCCAGTCAATTGCTGCGATGAGCAGCAAAGACCAGAGCATTAGCAATTCCTGACAAAGTTGCCAAGGCTCTTGAGGTCTGTCAGGCCAAAATCCTAGCCAAATTCCGAGTGGGAACCCAAAAGCTAACCATGGCGAAATTGCCCCACATTTCAGACATCTTCCCTTGTTTTTAAAGGCATTGAAAAGCAGCGACTTTCGCCAGCCTGTCAGCATTTCAAGACACGACGAACAACGCTGAGATGGCTGGGGGATTTCAGCCTCTTGAAGTATTTGGCACCACCACCGCTCTGCTAGCCAACCGAGACTCAAAGCGCCTAAAGTCCAGAACAACAACCACAAGGTCATTTCCCCGGCAGAATTTTACCGGTATCTGCATCAATCTCTAAGCGTTTGACATCACCAGGCTTACGAATTTCAATCTCAGTTCCTGAGATTTTTAAACCAAGAGGATCATTGACCATGACGATGAAGCGTAAAAAGCCCTTTCGATACAGTCGATCTGGGACAAGCAATTGAACTTCGACCTCAGCCTTTCCTTCTTCATCCAAGCGCACCCCATCAGGAAAATGGACTCCTTCACCATCCGTCAAAATACTAAGTGGTAATCCAGCGCCAATTGCTTCACCTTTCAGCTCACGTGCTTGAATCTGAATCAGTAGCTTTTGAGAACTGCGCTCACTTACAAGTTCACTTGGCTCAGCCTGCAGCTGAAGTTGTTGAGTCAACTTTTCAATTCGGTCAGAGAGTATGTCACCTCGGTTGACACCAAGGACCACCTCTCCCAGCTCCAGAAGTGCTTTTCCTCGAACGTTTTGAACGAGTAGCTTCCCTGAGAAAAGCGCCACAAATCCTTGCTCTTTCGTCACTTGCACATGAAAGGAAGTTCCCTCAGGTTTTAATTGAAAATCAGGAGTTTCGATGACTGTATGATCACTCCTGCCAAAAAAATTGCTCAAGGATGGTCCAAATCTTAGCAATAATTTTCTTCGGAAGGTACGCTCTCCCGCACCATGTTCAGAAGCTTCTTGAATTTGAAATTCTGTGTTTTCAATCAATCGAATCTCAGAGCCATCACGAAATAGAATCGTTGCTTTCCCATCTACTCCTGTACGAACCAGATCCCTTTCATAAAGCAGCAAACCCTCACGTCCCTGAGTTGTTCGCATACTTTTGGATAGAGTGGGCCTCAACTACACCTTTTGATGAATAGAGAGTAGCCACCGCATCCTGAGCTAGAGCCGCGAAGCTAAAGGTGGTTAGCAGACAGAGCGTCAACACCAATTGGATCAAAGGTGGCCTCCCTCATAACTCCTTGGCACCCAACGTTGTCGCCTGACAAAATCCAAGTAGGCTGGAAGCAAAATTTTCGAATTAAGAAGACCCTCATGATATTCAAGTTGGGGAAAAATATGATATCTCCAGTAGGCACAGTTTCTTCCTGCCTCACGCATCTTCATAAAGCTAGTTTCACGGGTGCTGGTAAAAAGCATACCTGGAGCGCTTGGGGCAGGGGGAAGTTCTTGGTCCACTCCTGGCCACTGCATTTCTGCTTGCATAGCAGCAACTCGGTTGCTGCTTTTAACTTTTTGAATTCTATCCCATTGAAGATCTGATAATTCTTTCAAACCAGGTTCCTGACGAAGCTTCTCCCAATCCTGCGCTTTGACCCAGTCTACATGCTGTTGCCAAGTCTTCTTTTCATATTCCTCAGCAATGTAGGGGTGTCCATCCAGAACCGCCATTGAACGAAGACGATTTGGTTCCCACGCTGAGATCAAATAGCCCATGCGTGCACCCTCACCAATTCCAAGAAAGTGGACGTTCTCTAATTCAAGGGTAGTCAACAAGCAACAGAGATCTTGCAATCGTGCTGCTGGCAAATAATCGGAGATATCATCAGAATCATCACTTCTTCCCTGTCCAAGCGGATCCATTCTCAAAACACGATACTCTTGTTGCAACACATCAAGATATCCTGCTTCTTCCCAAGATTGCAGATCCATCCAAAGCGAAGGATAGAGCAAAAGGTATGGTCCTCGTTCACCATCAAGATCATAAAATATTTTTCGTTGCCTCGAGACTACAAACGCCATTGTTAGTTCATTCCTCCCTCAAGCTTTTGCTCCATCTTCTGGGAAAAAGCCTCATCTTCCGAGGAAGCTTGATGACGCCAGCGACGATGAAACCAGGCCCATTGGGGCGGATCGACACGTATTAATTCCTCAATTCTTTGATTGAGCCAACGAGTAATTCTGTAGAGATCTTCCTCCAGGACTTTGGATTCTGAATGAAAGTTACCCCAGTCATAAATCTTTACCTCAAAACTACCATCAGGTTGCCGCAATGTCGTAAATCCTAATACCGGAGCCCCAGTTTTCATAGCAAACCGAGCAACACTTACCGGTGTCTTAGCCAACATTCCAAAAAAAGGTGCCCAGACACTTGGAACATTCGTGTCCTGATCTACAGCTAGAAACAAAATTCCATTTCGTTTGAAACAGTTAAGAATTTTGCGCATCGTCTTAGGATCACCTCTTGGTATCAACTCTAGATTACCCCTCTGTCGATGTTGTCGGATCAACTCATTCAGACGTTCATCTGGAACGTTCGTTGTCACCAAGGCAGCATAGTGCCCTTTTTCTGCTGCAAAGGGCAGAAGCATCTCCCAGTTCCCCATGTGAAGTCCCACAAAGATCACACCTTTCCCTTTTGCTAACGCCTGCTCAACGATTGGATACCCCTCCACAATCACATGCTCTTGATGATTTTTCATCAAGTGGTTCAGGGCGAAGAATTCCATTAGCAGCATCCCAAAGTGCTTGAAGCATTCATGCAACCATTGGGAACGAGTGGATTCAGAGACCTCCGGAAAGACACGCCCCAGTTGGACCCTTGCGATTCCTCTCTCCTTGGAAAGTAACCAATAAGCAAGATTACCAATTCCACGACCAATCTTTTGAAGTTGACTTAGCGTAAGTCGATCTCCCAACCACAAACCGAATTTGAAGAGTTGATATTGCAGATTTCGGCTGAGACGAATTGTCCAGGAAGCTCGTGGATCTTTACGAAACTGGGAGTAAGAAATTGAATCAGTCATACTTATGAACGGTCTTTTCCAGGAAATTGCGGACTGCCTCAGAAGTTGCCGGTAAACGATGACATCTTGTGTCCCTGTTACGTAGATTGGCCAATTCAGAGGGTTCTGGAGGAGGATTTCCCGTGGCTTGCTCGATAGCGGTAGCAAACTTCGCAGGGTGTGCACATGCCAAGCTGATCACAGGACTGGATGATGAAATCTTTTGCGCTGCAGCATACCCAACCGCAGAATGGGGATCTAGCAGATAACCGTGCTTTGAATGCACCTCTCGGATGGTTGCTACAGTCTCCTCATCGTCCACACGAACTGACTCAAACTGGGTTTGAGCCTTATTTAGATAATCTCCGATAAGCGTTAATTTTCCCGAAGACTGAAATTCTGTCATCCAATTTCGTACAATTTTAGGATCTTTATCACACAAGTCGTAGAGGTAACGTTCCAAGTTACTTGAAATTTGGATATCCATTGATGGGCTAAGCGTTTCTTGAACATCTTCTTGATAGTATTCACCCTTACTGAACAGACGATGGAGAATATCATTTGAATTGGTGGCTACAATTAGTTTCTCAACAGGCAGCCCCATTTGCTGGGCATAATATCCCGCCAGTACATTTCCGAAATTTCCGGTTGGCACTGAGAAAATAACTGGACTTTTAGCACTTGGCGCCACACGACAGTGGGCATATATGTAATAGACAATTTGGGTGAGAACTCTAGCCCAATTGATTGAATTGACAGCCCCCAATCGCTGAGTTTTTTTAAATTCCACATCGTTGAAAAGGGCTTTGACAATTTTTTGAGCATCATCAAAGGTTCCGTCCACAGCAAGGTTGTGTACATTTTCATCTGTCACTGTAACCATCTGCAGCTCTTGTACAGGACTGACTCGGCCAAAAGGGTGCAACATATAAATTTCGAGATTCTTACGGTGTCGCACCCCATGAATGGCAGCGCTACCAGTATCTCCCGAAGTTGCACCTAGAATTCGTAATCGTTCACCCCGTCTGTTCAGCAGAGACTCAAACAGGTTCCCCAACAACTGAAGAGCCACGTCCTTAAAAGCGAAGGTGGGGCCATGGAATAATTCTAGTACATGTATCAAAGATACTGGAACAACTGGGGTGATGCTTGATGTTCGAAAACTTCTGTAGCTCTGTTGAATCATTGCTCTTAATTCTGATCTGTCAACAGACTCCCCCACAAACAAATCCAGTACTTCAAGACAAAGGTCTTTATAATTCAACGAACGCCAATCTTTGAGTTTTCCTTTGATACTTGGCAACTCTTGGGGAATTAATAGACCTCCATCTTCGGCAAGGCCCATCATGACTGCATCATCGAAATTTAGCTCACTCACACCTCCGCGGGTACTGCAATACTTCATTTATTTCCTGAATAAACACTGAACATCTTGGTTGTAAAATAGGGTATGCAGGTACAGAATAACATCAATTGGGCGCATTAAAGAAGTAATGTTTCAGAGCCCTTGCATCCACCATGTCAGCACTAATTTTGCTTCTCTTTCTCTAAAAGAAGTTTCATCGATCTTGCCGAGAGCAAATCCATCTCGAAGATAGTGAAGCTTCGCCAAGCATTCTTTTCGACTCTCACAGTGACTCCAGCCTTTATCCTTCCGATACACCAATTGATAGTATTCCTCGTCATCAACCAAGATAGGGTGATCAATAGAATGCGGCGTAAGATTGATCATGACTAATTCTCATTGGACTAGGAGGGCATTCTGCAATCGTGGTCGTAGATTTCTTGTAGCCGCGAGCAGTGGGGTAATGTTTGGTTTCAGTACCCCAGGGTTCGGATTGCCATTACTGGGGCTAGTTTCTTTGGTGCCATTATTAATTTTGTATGAGGAAATCCTCTCAATTCCCCAAAAGAGGCGCAAATCATTTTTCAACATTCTTGTTTACAGTTTTGTTGCAGGATCCATCAGTGCCGTGATTGGGGGCTATTGCATCACCAACAGCGCCCACGTCTATGGTCATCTGCCACTACCTCTAGCAGTCTTAGTCACAGCTGTTGGATATGGCCTCGAGGTTGGTCTGATTTTCTTCTTCTATTTTGGGTTTTTGCTTCCATTTTTACCTAAACATTCCTGGGCTGACCTGCCTGTCCGTATTCTTTGGATTTTGATTCTGGAACCTCACTATCCTCGTCTGTTCGAATGGAGTCTTGGCGGATTCACTTACTACAAAGTCCCATATATTGAGCAGCTCGCTGATATAATTGGCTCTTCAGGACTTAGCTTATTTAGTGTCGGCTGTAATTTTACATTCGTCTTGGCCTGGCGTTGCCTCAAGCAACGAAACGATGCGTGGTTCAACGTTAAGTTCGCAACAATACTATTGATAACAGCGCATTTGCTAGCTGGGGCCTATGGTAGGTGGCGCATAATAGAGTTGCATGATTTCAAGTCAGAAGCACAGATTGAGGTAGTATCTTTACAACCCAATTTCTCTTTAGCACAACTTGCTTCTAATCCCGATCTAGCTTACTCGGAACGCATTCGTAATATTGATTCTTTGTTGGATGATTCGAGAAAGGCCCTAGCGAAAACCCATCGAAAAGAGAAAGATCTACCAAGAATACTTGTTTGGCCAGAATCTACCTTCCCAGCCCCAATTTTTAAAGATGCTTCTGCTAAAGAGTTAGTCTCAAATTTTGCTGAAGAAGAACGGGTACATATTCTACTCAGTACTGTGGACTGGGAAATGCAGGCAGATGGTAGTTACCGGTTTTTTGGTATTTCAGTTTTGGTTAACCCTGAAGGAGAGATTGCAGGGCGCTACAACAAGATCTTTTTAATCCCATTTGGAGAGAGTATTCCAGGTTCAAGTTGGTTTCCAAGTTGGGCCGCTTGGTTAAGGGAGATGATTCCCAACATCTCAGAATTTGAGCCGGGCCAGGAATTTACAGCTATGCCAATTGGGGATGTCAAGATTTCGGCGCCTATTTGTTTCGACGGATTCTCACCAGAGATTATTCCGAAAATGGTTCAGAATGGTGCCAACCTGATCGTGTTGAGTGGAAATTTAGCCTGGTTTGGAAAATCCAATGCCGCTGATTATCTGGAAATGATTACGCGTTGGAGAAGTCTTGAGAGTCGTGTACCCGTGATTTTTGCTACGAATAGCGGCTACAGTTCGTACTGGGATGCCACAGGCCAAGTGCGTACCAAGAGGATGAAACTCTTTGAGGAAGGACATTTGAGTGCAGTGATGGAATTGGCCACATATAATTCTTGGTATAGGGAGAAGTCCAAGTGGTTAGTGTGGCTTTACTGTATACTCAGTTTGATGGCGTTTGGATATTTGATTAAACATAGGAAAAAGATAACAATTAGTCAGGACGACGCATCCGGCCTCTAATCCGGATTGGCTCTCCGTAAACAGGATTCGTGCAAACTGTTTTCACAGTTTCCGTATACCAATTGCCACCGCGTTTTGCGGGAATGAGATTCTGGTTTAAGTATTTTGCGATTTTGCTGTAACTGAGTTGCTCCATCTCCCTTTTCTGACGGATCAGTTTAACAATTTCTACTTCCTCCTCGGCTGGGATCAATTTTTTATTCTGATAAACAAAGCCGTAGGGAGCATGGCCCACACGCTCTCCAATGCGGCGCTTTCTCTCGATCAATTCACGAGTTCGATCAGAGATTCTTCGGGATTCCCACTTCGACAAAATGCCGATGATGTTTAGAATACGTTGCCCGCAGGCGGTTGCTGTCTCAACGTTTTCCTCAATCGAGATTAGATTGACACCACTCTCATGACATAATTTCTGTAAAACTTGCTGATGAAGATGAAGTACTCGCACCAATCGATCCAATCGAGGAACAATCAAAGTTGTAATTTCACCGGATTCAGCAAGATGCAAAACTTCAGCAAGACCAGATAGATCAAGAGTTGCACTAGTTTCCGCTTCATCTTGGATTATTCTCTTGAGTGTAAGGTTTCTTGCGGCTGCAAAGTGTCTGATTTGTGACTCCTGCTCTTCCAGGGTAAAACCTTTGGGCTGAGTGCGCTGATAGTTGATTCGAATGTAGCCGTAAACCGCCATAGTTTGCCCTTTGAACGTCCCTCTTGATTTCTGGATTCCGAAAAAAGTAAGGAATTTGAATTTTTAAATCATTCTGAAAGGTTTAGATGGTTTGTCGGAATAGTCAATCAGTTTGTCAGATAAAACAATTTTATTTCATCATTTTGTCTTTTATCTTTTACAGTCTATTTTCGCAGGATTTACTAGCGAATAACTACCTTTCACTGCTTCAAGATGGATCCACTTTACGCTACGAACATTGGAACTTAGATCGCAAAGAGGTAACAGGTTACAGTAATTTCCTCCAAATTTATCAAAATGATAAAAAACAATGGCTGGAGCAAAACGCCAACACTAAACCTGATGGGGAAGTCTTTACTCGCAAACAGCTTATTTTCACAGACACTGGTCAGATTCAACAATACACTGAAGAAGATCTGAGAGATGTATATCAGGTTTCAACAATTTATCAGGGATCAACTTCAGAGTCTGTTCTCAATAGATCCCACGAAATTCGGACTTTTAAACAACAACTTGAGCAGGGCACGGTACCCCTAGAGTTGATCATGTTGCACATGCGATTTCTCATGCCTGAGCTCTTGAAGGATAAGGAAGTGAAATTCCCCATTTATGCGTCGATGTTAGCATTGGAATTGGAAGAGCAGGGACTGCCTCAATCTCTGAGCCAATTGGAAATGATTGCAGAGCCCATCAAGAAACGAAATTATTCAGCTCCATGGGGCGCTCAAGAAGCACTTCAAATTGACCTTTATCCCGCATCATGGACAGTCCGAGCTCTACTTCCCGCAGAAAAAAGTCGTTTTCGGTTTGTTATCGCGACGAGCTCACCACATTTGATCCTGGAGTTTGAAGAAGGTAAAACTCGTCATACACTACTTGAATGGAACAATGAGGGTTCAAAAATGATTGATGAGATCAAACCACTGTTTTAAAAGTGCGTATGATCCTGAATGCTAGCCCTATTTATTCCACAAGCAACATAATGATCGACTCTTGATCGAGTAAAGAACCTCACAGGTATCTATGGAATTTTTGAAGAAGATTTTCAAAGAAGGCGGGACAAAAGATGAGGGTTATCAGACACATCTCAAAAAAGCCAAACAGTTGTTGGACAGCCGATTTTATGACCGAGCCTCTGTTGAGTACAGCAAGGCTCTCCAGATTAATGCTCAGCAATCAATACCAATTGTTAAGAGACAATTTGAGGATGCAGAAGCTGCGGGGGGTTTGGACCTGTTATCTCTGGGACAGAGCTTACTAGTTTCCTTTCCCAACAACCCAGAATTAGCTAACTTTTTAGGGAATTTATGTCGACGCCACTCTCAGCCAAGACAAGCAGAGAACTACTATAAACATGCGCTGAAGGTAAATCCGGACTACGAATGGGCATCCTACAATCTTGCAGCAACACTAGCTCACAGCTATCAGTATGATGACAATGCAAAGCTTTCAATCAGTGTCTTTGAGGTCAGAACTAGCTTTGTCCTACCCCCGTTTGAGGATGAGTTAGCCCAACTGATTGACATGGAATTCAATGAAAAGTTTGCAGCATGGGAGGCCGCAAAAGAAGCTGCAGAAGAAGAAGCCAAACTGGAACCAGAACCGAAAGCATTTGACCAGCCTGAACCAAAACGGCCAAAAACGCCAAAAGAACCTGGTCAGCTATTCTCAAAATTAAAATTAGCATGGAATGAAGCCCAATCACCCCAAGAAAAAAAAGAACCCTTCAAACTGATCTGTGCGCTTGGCTATCAACTACTATCTCAAAATCAAGCTGTCTCCTTCAAAGTTTTTGAGTGGGCTGTGCAGCGAAATCCTCTTGATGCAAACCTGCGTTGCTTTTTATTTTGTTCATTAGCACTAAAGCAACCAAAAATTGCCGTTGAAAAGCTCATTGCCTTACTGGCAAAAGTGCCAAATCATCGCTACACCCTGATCAACTTAGGATTAACCTATCGTCGAGCTAATAATATTCAGTTGTCACGTCGTTATCTCTTCATTGGCTTCGAGATGCTGCGGCGGTCCCAGGGAAAATATGAAGTCGCAGGATTGTTCGAGGAAGCTAAGCTTCTAATCAGAAAAAATCGACGCAAAGCTTGGGAGCTGCTACATGATCTGCGACTGGATATGACAAAGCCAGAGCAACTTTTGCAGTTGGGCACCTTATCCTTGGAGTTTAAAGAGTGGAATACAGCTCAGAGTTGCTTTCATGAAATTTTACTGAAGGATCCAAAAAACCGGCAAGCACTAGATGGGATGAGAACCATCCGCCAAGAATGGCTGGCCTTGGCAAGAATTGCGGCTGACAGGAATAACTGGCAAGAATCTGTGCTGGGATATCAACTCGTAATCAGCGTGGAAGCGGACGAAGAAGTCTTAGAGGAAGCCTTGGAAGTTGCCAAGGGGCTCGGGAATCCAAAAACAATTCGTGAGTTCGAGAGAGAGCTTGCCTTACAGAAACAAAAAGATCGCTTGGCTATTGCCAATCAACATTTGGAAAGAGCGATGATGCTTGAGGGGAAACGTCAGGGTCCAGCAGCAATTCAGGAATATCAGCAATCAATCATTATGTTGCCACAGCATAAAGTTTTTGTCCAAATGTTGGATTGCTGTCGCAAATTTCGTCTAGACAGTCACGCAGAACAGCTCAGTGTGTGGTTTGAGAAGGTACAGAAAGCTGATCCTGAAGAAGAAATTCCACCACTAGAGATTGTCTAAATCATGTAACAAATTGGTTTAGGAGGCCTTCTGTTTCAATAGTACTTCACGCTTAATCACTCCCTCCGTTGTATACACCTCAACAGTAAAACTCTTTTCCTCAGACTTCAGTGAGTAGGGTATTTTATAGAGAAAATCATAAGACCTTCCAGCTAGAGTCATTGGGATGTTGTCGACATATATAGCTTGTACTGGTTTGAAGGAACTGACTATGAGATTCCAGCTTCCTTCAGGCTCAGAAACAATAGCTGAGCTTTCATTGAAAATCAGAACATTCTGGGTTTCAGATTCAGAGAACTTTGCAGCACCGCTTTGACTTTCGCTTGATACTTTTCCTATTGATTCGTGTTCAGCTGCACACCCCAAAAGAAAGCCAAACATTAAGCACAACAGTAACCTTTTCATGTAACCTCAAGGAGAAGGATTCATTCTTTGTAATTCAATCGTACAAATCTCACCATTGATGTCCCACTCACTGCCGTAGTTTTCTTCAAGCAGTAGTTTCTCACAAAGGGTTTCGGTGCAAACAAAATCCTGGTAAGCATTAAGCGCTTTGCCCACAATATCTGTGGGCTTGCACCTAATTAGGATACGGTCCATGACTGCGAGGTCTTGTTCCTTGCGCATGTGCTGAACTTTGTTCACAAATTCTCTCGCAAGACCCTCTTTGATTAGGGATTCATTCAATTGAGTGTCAAGTGCAATGGTTACACTACCACAAGACTCCACCAAAAGTCCTTCACGCTGTGAACGCTTAATAAGGACGTCTTCAAGTGTGAGCGTAACTTCTCCATTCGTATGTTGTAAGGTGACACTTCCTCCATCCTGCAATCTTCGAATGTTTTCCAAGTCAAGTGTCTTGATTTGATCAGCGACCTCCTTCATACGCTTGCCCAAACGCTTCCCTAAAACTCTAAAATTTGCCTGTGCGCTTAATCCCACTAGATCCTCCTCGTTTTCTGTGAGGACTAATTCTTTGATGTTTAGTTCATCCAGCAGCAGCGCATCCAGTTCATTCAAGATTCTCTGTGCCTCTGGATCACGTGTTATCAAAAATAATCTATGAAGCGGTTGGCGGATTTTCAACTGATGCTTCGCTCGAAGAGCACGCCCCATATTAACTGCGGCTAAGACAAGATCCATTCTTGCCTCCAACTCTGAATCCCTCACTTTGTCATCTACTGCTGGAAAGAAGTCCAGATGTACACTAATCGGATCCCCTTCCCTTCGAAGTGATTCATAGATTCCTTCTGCAACATATGGAACGAAGCTAGCGATAATTTTAGAAAGATCTCTCAGCACTAAGAACAGAGTAGCATATGCAGACATCTTGTCTTGGCCCCTACCATCTTTCCAAAAGCGACGTCGGCTGCGTCTCAAATACCAGTTTGTCAGGAGGTCGATAAAGTGAACAAAGGGTGCAGATGCTTTATTCAATTCATAAAGGTCCATTGCAGAGTCAACCTCAGCGATGAGTCCTTGCAAACGACTCATAATCCAACGATCCAATGGATTCGTTTTTTCTACAGCTAGATTTGCTTCAGTCGGATCCCAACCATCTATTTCTGCATAGGTTGAAAGGAAGGATAGTGAATTCCACAAGGGCAAGAGTACGGAGCGAGTTACTTCAACTAAGCCTTGCTCAGAAAAACGCAAAGACTCCCCTTGAACTGCAACAGAGTTGAGCATGTATAGCCTAATGGCGTCAGCCCCATACCGATCCAGCATCTCAACTGGATCAGGATAATTTTTGAGACGTTTGCTCATCTTCTTGCCATCTTCCGCTAAAATCAGTCCATTTACGATACAGTTGCGAAAAGCGGGAGCATCGAACAAGGCTGCAGCATGAACCACTAAGGTATAGAACCAACCGCGTGTTTGATCTAGACCCTCACAGATGAAATTTGCTGGGAAATTTTCTTCGAATAGTTCCTTGTTTTCAAAAGGATAGTGCTGTTGTGCGTAGGGCATTGCACCTGACTCAAACCAACAATCTAATACTTCAGGAATGCGTCGATAGGTTTTCCCGTCCTTGTTGATCAATAAATCATCCAAAAAGTGCTTGTGCAGGTCTGTAATTTTTTGACCAACGGCCTCTTCCAAATCAGCGACGTTTCCAAAACATAAAATATCCCCATCCTCACTACGCCAGATAGGTAACGGTGTGCCCCAATATCGGTTGCGACTGATCGCCCAATCTCTCGCATTTTCTAACCATTTGCCGAAGCGTCCATCACGAATGTGTGTTGGTACCCAATGAACAGCTTGGTTGTGAGAAACCATTCGGTCTTTGATTGCCTCTGCGTTGACAAACCATGTTGAGATAGCTTTGTAAATCAGTGGAGTGTCTGTTCTCCAGCAGAATGGATAGCTATGCTGAATTGTGTCCTGCCTGAATAGTGAGCCTTGTTCTTTCAGCTCACGAATAATCGTTTTATCAGCCTCCTTGATATTCATTCCTGCGATAAAATCCATGTAAGTGCAGAAATTTCCCTCTGTATCCACAGGATCAAAAACAGGAATGCCTTCACGCTGACAGATTCTTAGATCATCCTCACCAAATGCAGGAGCTTGGTGCACGATTCCCGTACCGCTTTCATCACTGACATACTCATCCAATACAACACGTCGTGCCTTGGAAAGCTCGACTCTCCCATCGGCAAAACGGAATATTGGTTCATACGCTAGGCCTTCCAACTCCTTCCCGGCACACTTCTTAATAATTTGATAGCTGCCTTCTTCAAAGTATGCCGAAAGGCGACCTTCACAGATCCAATACTTCTCTTCACTTCCGTGGGGCTGCAAACAGACATAGTTCAAGTTCGGACCTGCACAGAGCGCAAGGTTGGAAGGCAAAGTCCAAGGAGTCGTTGTCCAAGCAAGAATAAAGGTGTCTGGTTCGGATGCTAAGGCAAATTTAACGGTAACTGATGGATCTTGGGTGTCCTTGTAGTTCAAATTTGCTTCAAAGTTTGAAAGCGGGGTGGAGACTCTCCAAGAGTACGGCATCACCTTGACACCCTCATAGATGAGTCCCTTCTTCCAGAGTTGGTCGAAGACCCACCAAACCGACTCCATGAATGTCAGATCCATTGTCTTGTAGTCATTGTCAAAATCGATCCAGCGAGCCATTCTTTCTACGGTTTCTCGCCATTCACTTGCATAGCGGAGCACAATCTTGCGACATTCTTCGTTGAAGTTTCCGACTCCAAATTCCTCAATATCTGGACGTCCCTTCAAACCCAAAGTCTGCTCAATCTCGTATTCAACGGGTAACCCATGGCAATCCCATCCAAATCGTCTTTCTACTCGATAGCCCTGCATGGTTTTGTAGCGTGGAATCACGTCCTTGATTGTTCCTGCTAACAAATGTCCATAATGTGGGAGACCAGTCGCAAACGGAGGTCCATCATAAAATATGAATTCATTATCAGCCGGTCGTTCCTCTACCGATTTTCTGAAGATGTTTTCTTGTCGCCAAAATTCGAGAATTCGAGATTCCAGCTCAGGGAAATTGATTTTGTTAGAGACTGATTTCATCCGGAGTTAGCCACACGTGAGTTGAGCAAATATAGAAAACAAAAGATCTTATTTATTTGGAAAATCTTAACTTTTTGCTTGCAATGAATTTGCTAAGATACTGGCAGACTCGGCACGACGCAAGCAAGGACGTAAGCTATAGGCTGGCCTGTAGTTGCGTTTAAGGCTTGATGATGCTTGAATCTTCTATCGCAAGTGCTAAATTTATTATTTTAGTTGCAATCTCAATTTCGCAAGGAATTGCAGCGCAGCACAACTACTCATTGGGACCTGTAATGGTGCAGAGTTCCATCGATTCCTGTCAAGGAGAGCTTTATGGAAACGATCCGCATTTTTGATACTACGCTTCGCGATGGCGAGCAGTCCCCTGGTTGTTCCATGTCCGCGAAAGAAAAGCTACTACTGGCTCGCCAACTGGATCGGCTAGGAGTAGATGTGATAGAAGCTGGTTTCGCAGCATCGTCCCCTGGGGATTTTGAAAGCGTTAAGCAAATTGGACAACAAATTAGTCGAGCAAAGGTAGTTTCACTTTGCAGAGCCAGTATTTCAGATATTGAGCGGGCAGTTGATGCTCTAAAGGAATCTGAAAACTGGGGAATCCACACTTTCATCGCTTCCAGCCAACTGCACATGAAATATAAGCTGCAGATGGATGAGGATGAAGTGCTCAAGCGCTCGATTGAAGCCGTCGAGTTTGCACGCAAGCACACGGATTACGTCGAATTCAGTGCAGAAGATGCAACCAGAAGTGAACCAGAGTTCTTGGTCAAGCTTTTCTCTGCTGTAGTTCGAGCCGGTGCAACTACTCTCAATGTGCCTGACACTGTAGGTTATACCACACCTGATGAAATGTATGACTTAATCAAACTGCTGAAAAATGAGGTATATCAAGCAGATCAAGTAGTCTTCTCAGTTCATTGCCACAATGATTTGGGAATGGGTGTAGCTAATTCACTGGCTGCCGTGAGAGCTGGGGCTCGACAGATCGAATGTACGATCAACGGTATCGGTGAGAGGGCTGGTAATGCTGCGATGGAAGAGATTGTGATGGCAATGAACACCCGTCAGCAGTACTTCGACCTCCAGACAAATATCGTCACTGAGCAACTTTACCCTACAAGTCGCTTGCTGGCTCAAATCACGGGTGTTGCTGTTCAACCTAACAAGGCTATCGTTGGGGCAAATGCCTTTGCACACGAAGCTGGAATTCACCAACATGGGGTGCTGAAGAATGCTTTGACCTACGAGATAATGACTCCACAGTCAGTTGGTGTAAGGCAGAGTCAACTTGTTCTTGGAAAACATTCTGGCCGACATGCATTGAGTGAGCGAGTGAAATCACTTGGCTTCGAACTTAATGATGTAGAGTTGAATCACATCTTCAAGGAGTTCAAACACCTTGCTGATGTCAAGCGACAAGTTTTTGATGAAGACATTGAGGCACTGATCACCAACAATGTTCGCAAACAAAACAATCGCTTCGAACTACAGCATTTGACTGTCACATCGGGAACGACTTCTGTGCCCACAGCAACGATAACAATGAGAGTGGGCAACGATGTTGTTCGCAAAGCAGGCTTCGGCGATGGTCCCGTAGATGCTGCTTTGAACACGATCAAGCAGATTACCGAACAAAACTGTACTCTAAATTCCTACGTAGTGAAGGCAATCACAGGTGGCACTGACGCCCAAGGGGAGGTTAGCGTAACTGTTGAACATGAGGGACAGCAAGTTACAGGACGTGGAGCTCACACAGACATCATTCTGGCAAGTGCACTCGCCTTTGTACATGCACTTAATCGACTAGAAGCAAGATCTTCTTCCATAAGTTTGATGACCCCTCTCCAGCAAGAAGCTGCTGCTGTCTAAGCGCTAATGACAGACGGGTCTAGTAGGCCCGTCTTCCCTTCCCTAACGATTACTTTCCATCCCTCCCCGCAATTACCGTCAAGGTTCTGGAGCAAAACATTCATGAAAATTTATCGGGACGCCTCCAAGGAATTTGAGCCCAAATGGCGTCAACATTGGGATACTCAAAAGATTTTTAAGACCCCCAATCCAAGCGAAGAAGGATTTGATAAGCAGCAGCCAAAATTTGTTGTCCTAGACATGTTTCCTTATCCTAGTGGCATTGGATTACACGTAGGACATCCACTTGGTTACATTGCGACTGACATTCTAAGCCGTTTTATGAGAATGCGTGGTTACAATGTCCTGTATTCAATGGGGTTTGATTCCTTTGGGCTTCCCGCTGAACAATATGCAATCCAGACCGGCCAGCATCCCTGGATCACAACGGACAACAATATTCGTAATATGCTGCAGCAACTAAAGATGCTGGGGCTGAGCCATGATCCAACAAGGCGATTCTCAACAACAGATCCAGATTACTTTAGGTGGACGCAATGGATCTTCCTTCAAATCTACCATTCCTACTACGATCCCACTGTAAGTTGGCAGGGACCTGATAGTTACATGTCCCAAGGTAGAGCAAGACCTATTTCAGAACTCAAAGAAAAACTGCTTACTGGTGAATGGCTACTTGATGATGACGGCGCCCCACAACCAGCGGTATATTTGCCTGAGGGTCGACGAGCGAAAGAGGATGAACTGAGAAGCGCTATCGACCAAGCAAGACTCGCTTACGTTGAGGAGTCACCCGTCAATTGGTGCCCTCAATTGGGTACCGTGCTCTCTAACGAGGAAGTAACGAACGAGGGACGCAGTGAACGAGGAGATTACCCTGTTTATCGGAGACCACTTCGCCAATGGAACCTCCGCATCACCTGCTATGCGGATCGATTGATTCAAGATCTGGAAGATGTGAACTGGCCTAATGGTGTGACGGAGATGCAGAAGGCTTGGATCGGCCGAAGCCAAGGAGCCCGCATTGAATTTCCAGTTCAACTAAACAACGGGAAGCAGGAGCGTATCGCCGTATTTACAACCAGACCAGATACACTTTTTGGAGTGACATATCTAGTGCTGGCACCAGAACATCCGCTGGTTCAACTAGTAACTGCCAAGGATCAAGAGTCGAATGTACTCGCTTTCCAAAAGGAATCAGCAAGAATTACATCCCTGTCTGCTGGTGAAGATCTGGAAAAGAACGGCACTCCCACAGGCGGATTTGCAATTCACCCAGTCAGTGGAGATCAGATTCCAATCTGGATTGGTGACTACGTTTTGATGGAATATGGGACAGGTGCTGTGATGGGAGTTCCTGGACACGACGAACGAGATTTCTTGTTCGCCAAAAAATATCAATTACCCATCGTACCTGTAATTCAGCCTCCATGGAACTGGCTCAAGTCAGAGACTCTTCAGGAAGAAGCAAGCGATTGGACTGAAGAACAACTACTGGATCTGTACCGTCTATCCCCAACAGAATTTCAAACTTCTTATACTGGGCCTGGAACCTGTTTCCAATCAACTCATAAGAATTTGAGTATTGACGGACTAGACAATGAAACTGGAAAGTTGAAAGTCGGTGAGTGGCTCGCTGAAAAAGGATTAGGGCGACCACAAGTGCAGTATAAATTACGCGACTGGCTCTTCAGTCGACAACGATACTGGGGAGAGCCCTTCCCAGTCGTTTTTGATATTGAAAATGATCTGCCCTATCCTCTTGATGATAGTGAATTGCCCGTTCAACTACCTGAACTAGATAATTTTGAACCCAAGGGCAGTGAAGACCCTGATTCACTACCTGAGCCACCCTTGGGTCGCGTGAAAGACTGGGTAAATGTCCATGGTGTAATCCTATCGAATCAATGTGTCCGTTTGGTCAGTAAAGAACAGGCATCACAAGGTTTTCTTAAAGTAGAAGGTGAGCGTCTACCAGTTCAGGGTTTTCAAAGGGACATGAATTCCATGCCCAACTGGGCTGGATCCTGTTGGTATTACTTACGTTACATGGACGCTCGCAACGATCATGCAATGGTAAACTCTGATATCGAACGCTATTGGACATTGGATGGAAGTTCTCCAGAACAGAAACCAGCTGGTGCAATTGATCTTTATGTGGGGGGGACCGAACACGCAGTACTACACCTTTTGTATTCGCGCTTCTGGCACAAGGTACTTTATGACCTGGGACATGTTTCAACTAAAGAGCCCTTCCAACAATTATTCAATCAGGGAATGATCACAGCCGATGCTTACAAGGATTCCAGAGGGGCCTATGTTGATATTCATGATGTTGAGGTAAAACACATCAATGGAGAGGCTAAGGCATTCCACAAACCGACGGGAAATGAGCTTGAAATTGATCCTGGGAAAATGGGGAAACGCTACAAAAACGGTATCCCTCCTGAGGAGATTTGTGATCTTTACACTACTGACACCTTCCGATGTTACGAGATGTACCTAGGGCCCCTTGATGCTGGTAAGCCTTGGAAGCAGGAATCGATTATTGGAATTCAACGTTTCTTGGCTGGAGTGTGGAATCTGATGGAGATCACCCTTCCAGATGCTCAAGTCAGTATATCCACGGAACTTGAGCGAATGATGCACAAGACCATCCGCAAGGTAACCGAAGATGTTGGTCGTTTGCGGATGAACACTGCGATCGCAGCGCTGATTGAATGTAAAAACGAATTTGCCCGCCAAGAAAAACTACCCAAAAGTTATTTGAAGAATCTAGTCCTGTTGACCTCACCTTTCGCTCCCCATCTTGGGGAAGAAATGATGTCTATTCTCGAACCAGATGAGCATTCAGCGCAAAAGTCAGTTCTCCGTTACAATTGGCCCAACTTCGATCCTGACAAGTGCTTAGAAGACACCATTGAAGTGCCCTTGATGGTTAATGGAAAAAAGAGAGACGCTATGGCAGTAGCAGTAGATATTAACGAGGAGACTCTTAAAGAGATGGCGATGAGCAACGAAAAGGTACTATCTCACCTCAATGGCAAGTCACCTAAGCGGGTGGTGGTTGTCATGCAACCCAACCGCAAGTTGGTGAACATTGTTGTCTGATCAGGCAACAACTAGGGAAGCTTCGGGGAAATGTTCTTCAAGGAAGCGTGTTAGTCTCTTGACTGAAATAGGCATTGAGGTCTTTAACTCTGGTGCGAATAGAGAGACTCGATACTCTTCTAATAGCCAGAAGAACTCATCTAGATTCTTGCGTTGATTCCAATTCAACTCCATCAACTTCAACTCTTGGTAAACCTTAAGCCAAGGCTGCAACTGTAAGTTTTTCTCTTCATCTTTAACAGGATTGTGATCCAGACGTTCTGTGCGAACTCTGATTCCTTTCAAGTATCTTTGAACATGAGCCCAACGCAAGTAAGGCAATTTTGCAACAAAATTGGTGGGCACTAGATTTTGTAAATGATCCTGTAAACAATTAAGGTCATCCGTATTTTTACTGTACTGACGAATAGCGCCACGAGTCTTCTGTTCTGCCTGCAAAAGCAATCGCAACTGTTCAATGTAACGTGACAATAATTTTGGCAGACGATGCTTCGCTAATTTGAGCTTTGCCTGAAACTCTTCTTCAGATTCCAGCCATTCGAACCCAAACAAGTAATCCAGCAGAGCTTGTTTGGATCCTTGTTTCAGTTGTCCCAAGGTTCCAAAAGGCCTGTATTCATCTCTTAGTTCTTCCAATTTCCAAAGCTCCTGTTCCAGCCAAACTAACTCTGGCCCGACAGCCAAGGCCATCAACTTTTTCATCGCAGGTTGGGTTTTGCGCTGAGCTTCATCTCTAGTGTGAAATAAGGTTCTTAGAATACTACCATCTTCTTGAATCAGTAGGCCCGGGTATGCGTATAGTGGAATACCGTGATTCACCTCAAGTTCGATACGTTGAGGTAAACGCTCAAACGTCCAATTCTGAAGATTATCCAGTTCCCAGAATTTCAATGCGTCCTTCCAAGATCTTAAATCTTCCCTGAATTCTTTGTTATTCCCTCGTTGGCGGAGCTCATCTTTGCGCTTTGAAATTAGCTCTTCGAGATTCCGCCCAGATGAGACAATCTTCTGATTAGTATTTCTGACTTCCACTCTCATCTGGAGATGGGAAGGCAACTCTACATCAGCCCATTGAGAAGGTTTCAATTTAATCTGATAACGCCTTTCAATCAGTCGACATAAACTCACCAAAAAACTTTCATCACATGGTTTCAGTTCGGACGCTAACTTTGCTGAGGTTTCAGGAAGTGGCACAAAGCTCTTCCTAATAGACTTGGGCAAAGCCCTTAAGAAAAATTGGATTTTCTCAGCCCAAATTCCGGGAATCAGCCACTCTAGGGCGTATTCATGTAGGTGCGGAATAGAAGCATCTTGTAACTGCAAAGTTACACCATCAGGTTCCTTTGTCGGCGCAAAAACATAACGCAAGGGCATCTTGAGATCACCGACTTCCCAAAAGTCTGGATATAGCTCACTAGAAGGAGGTTTGAGTGTTGAAGGTGTAATATCACTCTCCTCAAGAAAGAGGAAAGCGCCCTGACCTGATTTTCTTTTTGTTTTCAGAAGGCGATTCAAATCATGGAAGGAGGCAACATTTTGGATTTTTTCCTGGTAGAAAGCTTCTAGCATAGCATCTACTTCTTCTCGAAAATCTCGACGGAGCTTTGCCCCTTTACTCAAAACTAGTTCATGAAGTTCATTGTTGTGCTTGAAAAAAGAATAGTATTGACGCAACCCGCCATCAATTAATGCTTCCCTTACAAAGATTGCTGTAGCTTCAGCTGGATTTACTCGACCGTAACTTACTCTACGTTTTTCAACGATTGTCAGGCCGTACAAAGTCACTCTTTCCCAAGCCTGAACAATCCCTGTTTCAGGATCAAAATGTGCCTCTGAGTAATGCCGCTTACAAAGCTTACCTCCAATTTGCTCTAACCAATCAACCTTGATATTGGCGATCTTTCTTGAGTATAGACGTGAAGTCTCAACTTGCTCTCCAGCTAATATCCACTTTCCAGAGCGTTTATAGACTCCAGAACCTGGAAAGACCCAGAGTTCCTTGCCTCCAATGGAAGTATATTGCTGTTTATCTTTCTGCCTAGCTATGCAATTGAGATAACCGGAAAGAAGTGCTCGATGGATGGCATCATAATCTATTCCGACCTCAAAAATTGACTTGGGCTTAGTTTCCTCTTTGCTAGGACGATTTAATCTAAAATTCCGAATTTCCCTATCGTGAGACTCTTCGGGTCGTGCTTCGACAACTGGCAAGGCTTGCAGGGATTTTAGAGGATACTTTCCAGAATCCTTCAAAATAGAACTGAGTTGGTGATGGATATCTCTCCACTCCCGCATTCGCACAAATGATAGAAAGTGCTGCCGGCAAAACTTCCGCATCTTTTTTTCGGTCTTCAGTTCATTCCACTGTGCCTGGTAAGCCCGCCAGATGCTTAACAGCGTTATGTAGTCTGACTCTCTGCTGACAAAACTACTGTGCATCTGGCGAGCTTTCTCTTTTTCTTCAGCTGGGAACTCTCTTGGATCCTGAATTGACAAACCAGCTGCAATCACCAGCATTTCACTGAGAACAGACTCTTGATGGGCCTGCAGTAACATTCGGGCTGTTTGAGGTTCAATAGGAAGAGTAGCCATTTCTCTACCCAGTGGTGTAAGCTGCATGTTATCAGTGACGGCACCTAATTCACGAAGTAGTTTTTCACCCTCCCTAATTGCGTGACTACCCGGTGGGTCAATGAAAGGGAATTCCCGGATATTCCCTAGTCGCAAATAGAGCATTTGCAAAATCACACCAGCAAGATTGGAACGTAAAATTTCTGGCTCTACATATTCTCGCCGGTTCTGTAAAGATTCTTCTGAATAGAGTCGAATACATGCACCTGGAGCAATTCGACCTGCTCGACCCGCTCGCTGAAGTGCAGAACTCTGTGCAATTGGCTCTACTGGAAGTCGCTGAACCCGATTTTTCGGACTGTATCGGCTAATACGTGCCAACCCAGCATCAATCACATAACGAATTCCTGGAATCGTCAGTGATGTTTCCGCAAGATTCGTTGAAACAATCACTTTGCGTTGGCTGGAATTCTGAAAAATCCGATGTTGTTCTGCTTGGGTCAATCGTCCATAAAGTGGAAGAATTAGAACTGTGGAATTATCCTGTCCAACTCTTTGACAAACCTCACGAATCTCCCCTTCTCCTGCGAGAAAAGCTAAAACATCCCCATCATATGTTGTTTCTAACAATTCCCTGATCGTATCAACTAAGGCATCTTCAACTGTATAATCTCCTTGATTCTCAACTTCGGGATCAATCGGGCGATAATCTATTTCAACTGGATAACTTCTGCCTGACACCTCGATAATTGGTGCACCTGAGAACGCCTCTGCGAATCTGCCAGTATCAATACTAGCTGATGTTATAATGAGCTTTAGATTGCTGCGTTTCGGCTGTAACCTTCGTATGTAACCAAGTAGAAAATCAATATTGAGAGAGCGCTCATGCGCTTCATCAATGATCAATACCTCATAGTTCTCCAAAAACCGATCAGACTGCGTTTCGGCTAATAATGTCCCATCTGTCAAAAGCTGAATAAGTGTGTTTGGGCTAGTTTTATCAGAGAAGCGGATTTTGTAACCAACTTCTTCACCAAGGTTACATTGCAGCTCTCGAGTAATTTGCTGGGCAATGGAAATTGCAGCAACTCTACGAGGTTGAGTACAGCCAATCTTTCCAGCTATGCCATAGCCTGCTTCAAGGCACATCTTAGGTAATTGGGTGGTTTTACCTGATCCCGTCTCACCAGCTACAATTAGAACAGGGTGCTTTTGGATTACACTTATGATCTCCTCTCGGTGATCAAGAATGGGGAGACTTGAGTTATATTCAGGAATTCTATGAAGACTCGCTCTTTTACCACGGAGTGCACTTGATCGTTCAATCCGGATCGCAAGTTTCAGAAGCTCATCTTCATTGAGTCTTTGCTGATGTTCTGCTCTCTTCAATTGTTCAAACTGTCGCCGAAATCGAAACTGATCTCGCAACATCACATTTTGTAACTGGGTTTCTAGTTCTGACAACATGGCTGCCTCAATAGACATACAAAAAAGATCAGAAGTGGAGATCTACATCTTCTTGGCAATCAGCCTAGATGGTTTCATTGCTCGAAATAATGGAGAGATCGATTGGCTGGAGAAATTTAATTCCGATGACCCTAATGAGGATTATGGCTTTGGAGAATTTTTCAAGCGTATGGATTGCTTGGTCATGGGCCGAAAGAGCTTTGAGAAAGTTCTCAGCTTTCAGAAATGGCCTTACACAGGGAAACCTGTTCAGGTATTGAGCCAGACTTTGACATCTCTTCCAATTACCATATCTGGTTTCGCGGAGCTTGCACCAAAACTGACTCCGCACGAGCTTTTGGATTATTGGAAGGGATTAGGATGGCAGCGTATTTACTTGGATGGAGGAGAAGCAGCAAGATCGTTTCTAGAGTGCGGTTTGGTAAAACAACTTAACCTAACACGTATTCCAATCATCTTGGGTACTGGCAAACCACTATTTGGAAATACACTTCCAGAAATCATCCTAAATCACCTCCATACCAGGAGTTTTGATTCAGGATTCGTACAATCAGATTATGAGGTAATTTGAACAATTTGAACTCTGAATTAGAATAATGCCCTAAGCAAACAACTCCTCAAGCTCAGCCCATCGATCATAAAGTTGCTGAACTCTGTCTTCTGCTGCAATCAACTGATTAGAAAGTTCCTGTAGCTTTGCCACATTGTTTAAGTTCTCTGGAGCGTGTAATCGGGCTCCAATCTGGACCACCTCACTCTCTGCTTTTTGGATTTTTCCTTCAATCCTTTGCAATTCTTTTCTGCCTTCATAACTAATCTTTTTACCAACTTGTTGATTCTTTTTCTGGTGTTCAGTTCCTGTGGCTCTCTCTCTCTGGTGCAAATGCCACTGTGCATAATCCGCAAAAAAATCAACGCTTCCATCATCATGTAGACAAATTAGGTAGTCGCTGAGCCGATCCATCAAATACCTGTCATGGGTAATCAACAAAATCGCTCCAGGAAAATTCACTAGACTCTCTTCCAAAACTTCTAGGGTAGAGATGTCTAAATCATTTGTTGGTTCGTCAAGTAGGAGAACATCTGCTGGCTGAAGCATCAGGTTGGCAATCAAAACACGGGCACATTCACCGCCTGAAAGTTGACTGAGGGGAAGAGTCAGCTTTTCTTTCGGAAAGAGGAACCGGCTTGCCCAGGCTGCCACGTGAATAGGACGTTCCTGATAGATGACAGTATCCCCGGCAGGTGATAGGGCCTGTTTAAGCGTTTGGTTCAGTGACAGTTGATCACGATGTTGATCAAAGTGCACCACCTTAAGATTTTCAGCCCAGCGAATTTCCCCCTGATCTGGTCGAAGCTCTTTCTTCATCAACTTCAGGAGGCTGCTTTTTCCACTACCGTTTTGACCAAGTACGCCCAAGCAGACGCCCGCTGGCAGTGTTAGACTCAATTTTGAAAAAAGTGGCTTGGATGGGTACCCGAAAGTTACATCACCTAACTCTATCAATTTTCGAGTTTTCCGATTGGACGCATCAAAGTTGACTCCTACCTGACGGTTTTGTGAGTTGAGCATCCTTAGTTGATCCAACTCTTTTCGTAACACCCCTGCATTTTCAACACGGAAGCGGGCCTTTGTAGTTCTGGCTTTTGGACCTCTTTTCAACCACTCATCCTCGCGACGCATTTTATTGGCCAGTGTCTCTTGCTGTGCTTTCTGGTTCCGGATGAATTCCTCTTTCCTGTCCTGGAAAACTTCGTATGGACCATCAATCCTGAGAAAGCCTGAAGGATAGCTCTTATTCAGTTCAATCGTTTGGTTTGTCGTCTGCTGTAAAAATTCTCTATCATGGCTCACCAAGACGAAGGCGAAGGCTGCCTGCCTTAACAGATCTTCCAGCCAAAGGACTCCCTCCAGATCAAGATGATTTGTTGGTTCGTCCAACAGCAACATATCTGGCTGTTGAATTAATACTTGGCCAAGTGCAACTCGTTTTCTCCAACCGCCAGACAGTTCTCCAACAGGGATTTGCGAATCAATGACACCAAGCGTTCTTAAAATTTCTTGTACTCTGAAAGGTCGCTCTGAAGCACTGACATGCTGGGGAATTTTCTCTTCCAAACATTCTTGAACCGTAGCTGAATTCGAGAAGGCTTCCGTTTGTGCAAGATAGGTCATCTCACATTGTCTATTTCTAGAAAGAACTCCGTCATCTGGTTCTTCCATACCTGCAAGAATCTTCAAAAGCGTAGACTTACCCGAACCATTTGGGCCAATTAGCCCAACTTTTTCATTTGTGTTAAAACCAAAGCTCAACCCCTGAAAAAGGGGCAGTAATCCGTATGACTTGGTCAAGCCTTGGACGCTGACTAGAATGCTCATTTTAAGGTGTTAGAAGAGAAGACTTGGTTACAAATTAAACCAAGCAAAGTTAGAGATATTGAGAAAAGAGCCCACTTCCTTTGTTGGTCCAGAGGGATTTTTTGCGCTTCCCAATCATGGGGATATTAATTTTGCCGAACCCCACATCCAAGGTGTAACTTACATTCAGTCCATTTTTGGATGTGCTGACACTCAAACCGTTCTTATGAGCCTTAAGGACTCTATAAGAAAATCCTATATCTTTCAATTATTCCTCGTCAATCTCTTCCTTGCCAAAGGTCAAAACCTTGGTGGAAAAGGCTACTGTTATTTCAAAATTTTCGTCATTAATTGTGGTCATTTCCACGAGTTCATCGTCGATTTTTGCAATCAGTTCTTCTGTCTCAGATTCAGACAAAGCTTGCTCCATTACCACCAACCCATTGACCAAACCGTAAAGCGAGTAATGAATATCTACCCTTCCTACCGGGCCTTTTTCAACTTGGTCACTAATGAAGATACCATAGATTTCCGAATGCGGAGTGCGCATATATCTGTGAAATTGAAATACCATTTTTCTCAGAAAATTTTGATCGTCAGTAATGTTTTCGAACAAGTCTGAGACCGAATCGATCACGACTGCTGCGAGGCTGTTGGCGAGCACTGCATCGGATGTGCTTCGTTTCGGTAACTGGAAGTAGATTGACAACACCACCTCCCCTTATCACATTACCTCTTCCTTTCTGGGAAAGAGGATTGAGTTCAGGCAGATCACGATAACTTTTTTGATATTTATCTGCAGTCCACTCCGCCACATTTCCACTGAAATCAAACAAACCAAAACTATTTGGTGGATAACTTCCGACAGCTTGGATTGGCACGTTGGAGTAAGCAGAAGCTTTTTCAGAAATTTCATCTTCACCATTCCCAAATCGAACTTTTCTTCCTCCTTCACGGCAGGCATATTCCCACTCAGCTTCTGTAATCAAGCGAAATTCTCCACCTGCGCTTTTTTCATTCAATTTATTGAGGAACCGATTAGTCTCTGCGAGAGTTACTTCCACAGGGTATCTTGATGAAGCATTTCGGCTGGCTGGTTTCCCCATGACTCGTTCCCAGGCTTGCTGGGTAACTTCTGTAGTACTGACCCAATAGGGGTCGAGCACAACATTTCGAACCCATTTTTCATCAGAATTTCCTTCTCCGAAGATATCACCCATCTCAAATTGTCCCTCTGGAATGAAGTGGTATTCCATTTTGGTCACAGGATCTATCCAAGATGATTTTGAGGGAGTACCTTCTGGCTTTGATGGCTTTATCAGGGATGCATGTGAAGAATCTGGATCAACAGCGGTTTTGGAAGTTATCTTTGAATTAGTCTTTGGCGATGTCTTAACTTGAAGTCCGCTGTAGGCGACAGGGGCTAACTGGACACTACTAGTCTCAAGGGTTTCACCTTTCCAATTCTGCAACCGATAAGTTAGGACTATCCCTTTAGCTGTAATTATGTATTCACCACGGAGAATAAATTTTGACTGAGCAGGACGACTGACTTCTCTAAGTTGGCTGGCAAGCCGACTGCGAAAGACTTTGGCTAACTCTGTGATTTCCTCTGATCCACTAAGTAATGGAGGATAGACATAAACCTTTTCAAGGTCTTTCCATGGATCGGCAAATATCTGAACAGCAACTTCGATAGTCTGTGGATTTTGTTGGAGTTGCTTAATTCGATCATTAATTGATGTGACAGTTATTATAAGTTGAGGTAGTTCTGCACCAAGATAGCGCGCAATCAGTCGCAGCAACTTAAGTTCTTCGAGGACAAGTAGAGCGGCTTTCAAGCTGGGGATCACACGAATTGGATCGCTAATCTTTCCAATCTTCCAAGAATCATCTAATTCCTTTGTTAGTTCATCAATTCTGACTTCGTAGAGTGGTAGAGAGGTAGCAGCGTCAAGGCTTGCAGTAGCGAAGTAGGTCCCATCTTTTTCAGTGATTTCAATCGTGCTACCAAGGAGAGGTAGTTCTGAAGTGACACTCAGCCGTTGGCTTGAAGTTTGGTTGAATTCCTCATTTCGCAGTTCTTGAATTGAATCAATCTGGCTCTCGACATTAGCAGCTATTCTAAAGGATAGTTCTGCGAGTGCTGCTTGCTGTGCCTCTTCAGAACTTAGACCATCCCCAGTTGCCCGCAGAGAAACTTGTTGTCCATTGACAACAACTGGGATCATCAAGAACCACCATAACCCAAGAAAGAGTCTGTTCATAAGAGACTTTTAGTGTTTTCTTGGATTTTCTCACCTAGTTGTTTTGAACCCTCCTTCGTCTTCTCCCACAGTTCTTTCAAAGAATTTCCGACTGCTGAATCGTCCTCACTTTTCTTTTCTGAATCAGAAAAATTCCACCAAACACTCGAGTTGTCAGGATTTTTCTTGGACTGTTTCAGTTCATCATATTTTTTTGTCGACCATTCCTTAGTGGTTTCCCAGCCATCTTTTGCTTTTTCTTCTAAATTCTCTCGTAGCGGCTCACTATCATCCCAAAGCTCAACAGATTTTTCACTAATCGCCTCCCTAAGAGGTTCATTATCATCCCAAGTACTTCGTACAGTTTCACTTACTGTATCGGCAGCATCTTTAGACTTATCCCACAAGTCTATGGCTCCCTCTTTGAGATATTGATCATCGATAGCCCATAGAGAAGAATTTGTCAGCAATAGTGAGATGATCAGGATCTTAGCCTTCTTCATCTTCCTGACTAGAAACTTTGTTTGCGTGGTAATCTTGCTGCAGTTCCTTAAATTTCTGACTACCAGTGTCTTTGACTTGCTGCCATAGTGTCATCATCAACTCCTCCACATCAGTATCAGTTGATTTCGCTGTTAGAAAAGCTAAATTCTGCAAGATTGCTTCAAGGTAGGCTCGGTTTTCCAGAGTGAGTTGTAGCAAAAGTTGATTTGCCTCATCTTGAGATTCAAAGTTCCAGTTTGGACGAATTTTGACACTCATATAGATGACTTTTTGGAGGGTTAATATCAGTCTAAACAGCGGATGTCAGGCACTTCCCTGTAGCGCTCTGCGTAATCCAAACCGTAGCCGACAACAAAGCGGTTAGGAATTTCAAAACCAATGTACTTGGGTTCAATCTTAATATCCCTAGGGATCTGCTTAGATAAAAGCGTACAAACTTCGAGGGAAGCTAAATTTTCTGACCGTAGGTGCCCCAGAATTTTCTGCAGAGTCAACCCGCTGTCGAGGATGTCTTCAACGACTAAAACATTTGCATGTCGTAGATCAGGCAGTTCAGAAAGTTGCAATTGTCCAGAACTGACCTTCGCATCTTTGTAGCTTGAGGCTCGAATGAATTCGATACGGCAAGGAATCGAAAGTTGTCTTGCCAGATCTGCACAGAAAAGAAACGAACCTTTGAGAACGACAAGCAGTACCAAAGGTTGATTCTTATAGTCTTGGCTAATTTTACGTCCTAATTCTTCCACACGTTTTCGGATTCGGTCTGCGTCAATCAGAACTGGCAGAGTGTTAGAAGGAAGAAATTCTGTTTCACTCATTAATTCTGAACCTCCACACGTTGCTGCAACTGAATATAGTCTTCTAAGATGGCCATGCTTTCCAAAAGATAGGCATCATTCCGAATGGTTGTCTCTTCATTTGAAGCAGTCTCATCCTCGGAATCTTCTTGTGTGGTATTCTTCATAGTCTTCTGGGCACTGGCCATCTCTTCGTCTCTCTCTTCTTTTCGCTTTGCTGCGTCTTCCTGCATTTTCAAAATACTGGTGTACTCCAGCGGTTTAACATTGGTCAAAAATTCCTGAACATTCTCTTCAATTTCTTTGAAATCTGTATCCTTGGTAAGTCGCTCATGTGAATACTGCTGCAACTCATTAATGTAGCGTCGAATGTTACCGACAGGTGTGTATGAGATTGGTGAGATCGCTTTCCAAGGCAGAGCATTTTCTAAAGTGGATTCCCCAAGATCACGAGCATTATTAATCGAAGGTAAGATCATGTCTGTTTCCACACCACGATTTTGTGTGGACCACCCAGAGACCCTATAAAATTGGGCAATGGTCACTTTCAGAGCCCCATAGCCCTCAGGAAGTTGCACAATGTTTTGTACAGTACCTTTGCCAAATGTAGTACGGTCCCCAACCAAGATTGCTCGTTGGTAGTCATGCATTGCTCCCGCTAGGATTTCGGAGGCAGATGCACTGAAGCGATTTAGCATGACCAACAGCGGACCTTCATAAATAGCTTCTTCTCGACTGCGATGGACTGTAATCCGCGCACCACTGGCCTGACGGACAATGACGATTGGCTTACGTCCGACAAACAAGCCGGCCATCGTGATGGCTTCGTCAAGACCACCACCGCCATTATTTCTAAGATCTAAAATCACTCCATCAACCCCATCCCCCTTAAATTGCTCCAAATGAGCGCGAACATCGCGGGATGAACTCTTGTAGTTGTTCGGATTCTGTCTTCGGTCATTAAAATCAACATAGAACGAAGGTAGTTCAATAACACCTATTTTGTAAGCCGAGGGACTTTCCTCCGAAGATGCGGTCGGTTCAAAAATTTCTGCTTTGGCTTCGCCATCCTTCAGAATAATTTTATCACGAACAATCGCAAAATTGAGGTTATCAAATCCGTTTTCATTCTTACGCATAACTTGAAGACGAACGGTAGTTCCACGCTGCCCACGGATCAGCTCAACGACATCATTCAAGCGCATATCAATGACGCTTTCGAATGGTTCTGTACCTTGTGCAACAGCAATGATCCGATCATCGACAGCCAATTTTCCATGCCGTGCAGCTGCACCACCAGGAATAATTGAGTTCACAACGGTGTAGCCATCTTCCCAGCGCAACACCGCACCGATACCATCCAAAGAGAGTTTGATCGAAATATCAAAATTCCTTAGATCCTCCGCAGCCATGTAGGTCGAATGAGGATCATAGGCTCGTGTAAGTGCATTTAGATAAAGCGCTATTACATCATCGTCAGTGTACTGAGAATAATCCTTCCAGACTGAGCGAATACGCTTTAATAAGCGGTCCCTGGCCTCTTGATCCGTATTGCCTGCTAACTTGAGCGTCAGTAGGTCAAACTTTGTTTTCAGCCTCCAAGTCTGTTTCGCTTCGTCTTCATTCTTAGAATAGGGTTCATCTTTCCGATCAATTCTCCATTGACCATCTTTTTCGAAGTCAAACTCGTCTTCCAGAAAAGATTCCAGCATCGATTGACGTTGACTAAGCCTGGTTAGGAATCGTGTGAAGACGTCCATTGCCCAAGTAACATCACCACGCCGAAGCATGTCATCCAAACTGGTCTCTTTAGCTCGAAACTCTTTCACATCGGATTCCAGGAAGTAGTAATGTCCAGAATCCAAGGAATCTAGGTAGAGCTGAAAAATCCTTTTGGACAATTCATCATTTAAAGGCTCCTGAGCATAGTGCAACGATGTAAATCGCTCCACAATCCCTCGAACAACCGCCTGATTGAGCTTGTCTTCCTCAGCCACTCCGGTATTTCCTCCCAGAAATACAAGAAGCAGCAAGCTAGCTATAAGTTTTTGCATGTTGATTTGAATTTTAAGCTTTGGTTACTTGAAGAAGATAAATCTTATTCCATGATTGCCCCAAAAGTTCAAACGAATTGCCAGAGTTACCATGGCCACTAGAGCATCTAAAGATATCATGAGATCAAGCCTCTTTTGAAGAAAACATCATGAAATTGCCCACATCGAGATTTAGAATCGGAATTGATCTTGGTACCAGCAACAGTGCACTTTGCTATTTAGACCAGGAAGATCTTACAAATCAACTGCACTGTTTTGAAATTCCACAGTGGATTGGCAATGGCGAGTGGTACAATCAGAAGACCTTACCTTCTCATGCATTTTTATTGACCAAAGAAGAAAAACTTTCTGGTCGCTATCAATTGCCTTGGTCAGAGGATTCTGAACCTGATTTAGCTACTGGAGAATGGGCCCGGCAACAGCAGGTGCTCCGACCTGGGCGGAATATTCATTCTGCGAAATCATGGTTATGCTACCACAATTTAAATCCAGAAGCAGAGATTCTCCCTAAGAGTGACCAGCCGGATCTCAGACGCTATTCTCCACTGGCTGCGAGTTCACTATTTCTTCAGCATCTTAGAGATTCGTGGAATCACAAAATTGCCAAAGACAGAACCGAACTGCGGCTGGAAGAACAAAAAATTGTGCTTACGGTTCCAGCCTCTTTTGACGAAGTGGCCCGAGAGTTCACCCTCCGTTCCGTCAAAATGACAGGACTAAAAAACATTACGCTGCTGGAAGAGCCTCAGGCGGCCTTTTACTCATGGATTGCTGAAAATTTAGAGGCTCATGATTCCCTAAAAACATTATCAGATTATTTCACAAACTCCGAAAATATTGTCTTAGTTGTTGATATCGGTGGTGGAACAAGCGATTTCAGTCTCGTCAAAGTAAAGATGCCGGATGATCCCAAAGAGAATCCTGAGATGGAACGTCTGGCTGTCAGCGACCATATCTTACTGGGTGGGGATAATTTGGATTTAGCCCTAGCAGCACATGTTGAGCAACAACTGACTGGACAACAGAGAAAACTATCCCCCCGTCTTTGGGAGGCACTCACAGCCCAATGCAGAAGAGCAAAGGAAATACTTTGGACAACTGAACAGGATCAGTTTCCGATCACTATTGCCGGAAAAGGGAGCAGACTGATTGGAAAGACAAAGAACTATATTCTTTCCCAAAAAGAATTCGAACAAATTATCTTGGATGGTTTTTTCCCTGAACTGGACTGGGATGCTGATTTACCAGCCAAGAAGATTCAGGGATTGCGAACCCTTGGACTCCCATACGCCAGTGACACCGCAATTACTCGACATCTGCTGAGATTTTTAAGGAATCACTGCTCCCAAATTGAACCAGAGCGCTTTCCTACTCACGTACTTTTCAACGGTGGGACACTTGAGCCTTCTTTGCTTCAGGAGAAAATCCGGTGTCTACTAGAAAAATGGGGCTCTCAACTAGGAGAAACTGAGAAAAGTGTTCAGGTGCTTCCTCAAGAGCAAATGCAGTTGGCTGTTGCCAAAGGGGCAACTTATTACCATCTTGTTCGTGAGGGTAAAGGTCTGCAAATCAAAGGAGGGAGTGCTCGAAGCTACTATGTCTCACTGCTGGTTGATGGAATGGAGCCTGGTTCACAAAACCTAGCTTGGTTGTGCATCTTGCCTCAACAAGCCTCAATTGAGGAATATCAGGAAGTGCAGGGACACACCCTTGAAATTGCCGTAAATCAACCTGTTCAATTTGAGATGAGGGCGTCCAGTATCCGAACGCAGGACCACTTGGGTGATATAATGCAACTTGAACAAGAACAATTGGAACGTGATTTTACTGAACTTCCACCGATTCAGACATTTCTGGGAATAGACCGCAATCGGCTTCCCAAAAAAGCCACAACGCTGGGAATCCAAATCCGAGCAAAGTTGAATGAGATAGGGACCCTCAGCCTAGAGTGTGTTAACCACCACTTAAGAGAAGAATGGCGTCTTGAATTCCATATCCGAGAATCTGTACCAGAGGTAATTCAACCCGATCAAAGCATCACTGTTGGTAATCAATGGGTACCTCCTAGCAATTGGGATGATGTTCAGAAGACTCTGCAAAGCTGGTTTGGTAAGAGAAGCCGCCAAGAAAATCTGCCCTTGAGCCTAAACAAACAACTGGAGGCGTTACTGGGTCTCCGATCTGGGTGGCCACTACCGCTTTTGCGAGAAATTGCTGATCAATTACTCAGTGGAATGGGAACTAGAGTTCGTTCTGTAAACCATGAAATGAATTGGTTGAAAATCTGTGGATTCTGCCTGCGCCCAGGATTTGGATTTCCAAATGATGAGCTACGTATCAAGCAACTGACAGAGTGGATTGATCGGGGACCACAGTTTCGAAAAGAGAGAAACGTAGAAGTTGAGTGGTGGATTTTTTGTCGCCGTGTAGCCGCGGGACTACCTCCACAAACCCAAGAAGCCATCTTCAAATCTTTGGAAGAGCGATTGGTCGAAGGGAATCGTAAGCCAAGGTCTTCAAAACTTCCAAAAGGGAAAAGGCCTGCATCTATTTCTCCAAGCGCTCTCAACGAATTATGGTTGTTACTTAGCAACCTAGAATCAGTACCACACGAGAAGAAGAGAATTCATGGCAAACAGTTACTCGATCGCTTGGAGAAGGGGCAAAATACAGGAATTGAGGGACTCTGTCTGGCCCGCTTTGGTTCACGTGAATTAGTGCATGCAGGTTCTTTGTATGCAATACCTCCCAAAGAAATTGAATCTTGGATAAAAAGTTTGGTTGAAATCCATCATCAAAAACCGATTCAAGAGTTACCATTGGTTCTGACTAAGCTGGGGCAGTTTACCGGAGACCGACACAGAGATATTTCTCAAGATCTTCGAAAAGAACTGATTGCTTTCGTAGAATCCTATGATGAAGATGGTACCCTGGTACGATTACTTAACGAAGAATCAAAGAGAGATACTGTGGAGATTCTACAAAGCAACTTGCAGAACTGGTTGTTTGGTGATGAACTACCGATAGGTTTGAAATTGACTAAATCATCCTGAAAACCAGTCATGATTCTTCTCAGTTAGTTATGCAAACAGAGTTACGACTTCGGAAGGCAGTGGATGCCTTACTAGACTCCTATCATAGTCATCCAGAAATTCAGAGCATCGGCTGCTCTGGTCTGCCTGCTCGAGAAAGCATCGTTCAGTTGGCCAATGATTTACAGGTTTTGCTGTTCCCGGGTTTGCTCAGGCAAGAACAACTTGATGCGATCAGTTTACCTTATTGGTTAGGCCAAAAAAGCGCCTCAATCTTCTACAGATTACGTGACTATCTGGAGCAAGTGATCTGCTGGCAAAGCAGACAGGAGGGATTACCCCAGCCACCAGTAGGAGCCTGCAGTGAAAGAGCTGAAGAAATTTCTCTCAACTTGCTCGAGACTCTTCCAGAAATGAGAGAAGTTTTGGCTGAAGACGTCGAAGCAACCTTTGCAGGTGACCCAGCCGCCAATGATCGTAAGGAAATCGTTCTGGCCTACCCTGGAATACACGCCCTTAGCATTTATCGTATTGCCCATTTCCTCCACAACTATGAAATCCCGCTAATGCCCCGGATTCTCAGTGAGCATGTTCATTCATTGACCGGAATCGACATCAATCCAGGTGCCTGGATTGGACGTGGTGTGATGGTTGATCACGGCACTGGCATCGTCATTGGTGGCACCGCGGTGATTCACGACCAAGTGCGCATTTACCAAGGGGTAACACTTGGAGCATTCAGTCCAATACAGCATAAGAATGAACCACATCTCAAACGGCACCCAACTATTGAGCGTGAAACCATTATCTATGCTGGTGCCACGATTCTAGGGGGCAATACCGTAGTGGGGGCTCGTTCAATTATTGGTGGTAATGTATGGCTAACTCACAGTGTACCTCCAGATAGCCGAGTATATATCCAAGAACCTGGTCAGCAGCGTACTGAAGTTCGTGCTGGTTTAGAGATGAGACCTACAGGAACCTGAACGACAAATCCCTCGATATGAAACGGTATATTATTGAACTTATTTAGGAATTCATCTAAATGTTGCTGGGATTATCACAAAGGAAATTTCCCGGTAAGCCAAAAATAAGAATGAGTAAGTTTAAGCCTCAAGAAGACCTCGTCACACTGACGAAACAGAAAGTAAAACCACCGGTTCAGTTTAAAGTCCTACTGCATAACGATGACTACACCACAATGGATTTTGTGGTACGTGTTTTAGAGGCGGTCTTCCACAAAAAGGCTGAAGAAGCGATTCAGATTATGTTACAGGTCCACAAGACTGGTGTCGGTATCTGCGGTGTCTACTCCTATGAGGTGGCAGAAACCAAAGTTGAAGCTGTTCATGAGATGGCTCGTCAAAACGAGTTTCCTCTCAGAGCAAGTATGGAAGAAGTTTGATCTGACAGGAATCCCATATGTTCACGAGAGATTTAGAAATGTGCTTGATGGCTGCACAAAGTGAAGCCAAGGATCGACGCCATGAGTACCTTTGCGTAGAGCACATTCTTTATGCCCTATTGCACAATGACAATGGGGTAAGAATTATTAGAAGTTGTGGAGGCAACGTTGATCGAATCAAAGAAGATCTGGAAGATTTTTTTGATCAACAAGAAACCATGCGAGAAGAGGGATCCAATCCTCAACAAACTAGAGCGGTTCAACGTGTTCTCCATTTAGCAATCATGCACGTTAATAGTTCTGGTAAGGCATCTGCTGACGTTGGGGACATCCTTGTGGCAATTCATCGAGAATCCCAATCTTATGCTTCCTATTTTCTGCAGAAAGAGGGCATTACGAGGCTCGATCTACTGAATTACATCTCACATGGGATTGCCAAGGTCGCTGTCGAGGATGAAGAAGAAAACCATAATTTTGATAGTACAGACGAAGAAGAAAGCTCCCAGGGACGTGGGGAGCAGGATGCCCTCAAACACTACACCACAAACCTAACAAAGCTTGCCGAAGAAGATCGCATTGACCCCTTGATTGGACGTGATGCGGAGTTAGACCGAACAATCCAGATTCTCTGTAGGCGTCGGAAAAATAATCCCATCTACGTGGGTGATCCTGGGGTCGGAAAAACTGCCATTGCGGAGGGTCTTGCCTTACGCATATTCTGTCAAGAGGTTCCTGAACTACTGGAAGGATCTGAAATTTATGCGCTTGATATCGGGGCACTCTTAGCCGGTACAAAATTTCGTGGGGACTTTGAGCAACGCATCAAAGCAGTGTTAAAATCTTTGCAGCAGAAGCCAAAATCTATCCTCTTTATCGATGAGATTCACACGATCATTGGAGCCGGAGCGACTAGTGGTGGATCCATGGATGTCTCAAACTTGCTCAAGCCAGCTTTGGCAAAGGGTGAAATTCGATGCATAGGTTCTACAACCTATGATGAATACAAAAAACTTTTCGAAAAAGACCGAGCTCTATCAAGACGCTTTCAGAAAATCGACATTGATGAACCCTCAATTGAGGAAACCTTCTTAATTCTCAAGGGACTAAAGAATCGTTACGAGGAACATCACGAACTCCGCTATACCGTTTCTTCCCTAAGAACAGCCGCTGAACTGTCTGCAAAATACATTAATGACCGCTACCTGCCTGACAAGGCTATCGATGTTATTGACGAAACTGGTGCTGCTATTCGGCTGAAAGGAGCGGGCCGCAAAACTGTTAATTCCCAAGACATTGAAAAGGTGATTGCCAGTATTGCGCGGATTCCAATTGAGCGAATGAATAGTTCTGACAAGGAAAAGCTCAAAGATCTTGAGAAAGAACTCCAACTTCAGGTCTTTGGGCAGGACAATGCGATCCATGCATTGGTTCAAGCCATCAAACGTTCTCGAGCTGGCTTGCGACAAATTGATCAACCAATTGGCTCTTTCTTATTCACTGGCCCTACAGGAGTTGGGAAAACTGAGTTGGCCAAGCAATTGGCACAAATTACAGGCATTCATTTCCAACGCTTCGACATGAGTGAATATATGGAGAAGCATACTGTGTCCCGGTTGATCGGAGCACCTCCAGGATATGTCGGTTATGATCAAGGAGGACTGCTTACCGATGCGATTCGTAAGCATCCCCACACTGTATTGCTGCTGGACGAGATCGAAAAAGCTCACCCGGATATCTTCAATATTTTGCTTCAGGTGATGGATCACGCTACTCTCACAGACAACAATGGCCGAGAAGCAGACTTCAGAAATGTAGTTTTGATTATGACGTGTAATGTGGGTGCTAAGGAAATGGCTTCCTCGGTGATTGGATTTGGAAGTCAGTCTCCAACGACTCCATCAAAACAAGCTCTAGAGCGCACATTCAGTCCAGAGTTTAGAAATCGATTGGATGCGATTATTTCCTTCGCACAGTTACCAAAAGAAGTCGTCCAGCTCATCGTTGACAAATTGATCATCCAGCTAGAGATCAAACTGCAACAGAAAAAAGTAACGATCAATGTCAGTAACAAGGCCAGAGATTGGCTAGCTAATAAGGGTTATGATCCTCATTTTGGAGCACGTCCGATGAAGAGAGTCATTCAGCAGGAAATCGAAACAGTTCTTGCCGATGAAGTTCTATTTGGAAATCTAGAAAACGGAGGAGAGGTAACGATTGGCCTCAAAGCCGACAAGCTAACTTTTAAATATAATTGAACAAATAGTTCATACAAATTTCAGGGAACATCGAATTTTGAAGCTTTTACAAAATCAGCACTACGTGTGTTGAACTTTTCCCTTTTTGCGATTTTCATACAATATTACCCGTCCGCCTCCTTCCGCACTCAGGCAGGAAGCCAGATTGCCTCTCACAAAGGAGTCTATGATGTCTCAGCATCTTCGCTCTACCCTCATCGCCATTGCTGACACCGAACAGCAGGGTTTTGCTCTTAAACTACAGTTGAGACGCTTCGAAAAAGAAATTGCTGATGTAAATGAACTAGTTGCTCCTCTCGAAATGGTTTTTCAAAACCTTCAGGCAGAGAAAAGCACGTTGATCAACCAACAGCAGCAAATGGAAAATGAACTCGAAGAGCAACGCATACTCATCGAAAAACTCGAAAAGCATGTTCCGCGAATCCGGAATGAAAAAGAATTTGAAGCCAGTAAAAAGCAACTGGAATTATCCCGCAAGCATCGCTCAATGCTAGAAGAAAACTTGTTAGAAGTTGCGATCAAATTAGAAGATTTAGACCCTGAACTGACTGAGCAGGAAGCTGAATTAGAAAAAGGGAAACAGGAATCAGAAGCAGCACTAGAACAAACTGTTCTATCTCAAAAGCAAACTATCCTGGCGATACAAGAATTGTAAAATTTCTTCCAAAAATCTTTTGAAGGTGCGCCCAGGCCTATTCAGCAATTTTACAAACGTTGCCAGCAAAATGGACTACATCGTCCGATCACCCCAGTTGTGGACAAAACTTGTGGGGGGTGTAACATTCGACTTCAACCTCAATTTGTAAATGAATTTCTAGCAGAACCAGATAATTATCGAAACTGCCCTCACTGCAACCGCATTCTTTACATGCCCCTAAGTGAAGAAGAGACTGCAGTCGACGCCTGATTTCTCTCCTTTACATGAAAATCCCACTAATTCTCGTTTGTTGCCTACTACTGGCTGGATGTGAACTGAGCTACTACTGGCAAGCCACACGAGGCCATCTAGACCTGCTTCAACGTAAGCAGGAAATCCAGAGTCTGTTGCTAGATAACACAACTGATCCGGAACTCAGAAAAAAGTTTCTGCTTCTTTCCGAAGTTCGCCGCTTCGCTTCCGCTGAATTAAATCTACCATCCGGCAATGGCTACAAAAGTTACGTAGAGTTGCCAAATTCCTATGTAAGTGTCCTCGTCTCTGCTGCACCACCCTTTTTACTAAACCCAAAACAATGGTGCTATCTGATCATTGGCTGCCAAAGCTATCGTGGATATTTCGATATTGCAGATGCTGAACAACTAGCAAATGAGTTGAGAGAGAATGGTTTTGACGTATCTCTTTCTTACGCAAGTGCTTATTCCACATTGGGTTACCTGAATCAGAGCTGGTTACCCGATTATTTTTCAGATCCAGTACTTAGTACTTTCCTCCAGCGTTCCGACAGGGAGCTAATCGCAACCCTCATACACGAGATGGCACATCAGGTGGTTTATGTTGCTGGTGACACATCTTTCAATGAGTCCTACGCTACCTTTGTAGAGCAGGAAGGCACATTGCAATACCTTAGAGCAAGTAATCTGGAGGATGAGATGGAACAAATCCGACAAAACTACGAGGATCGTTTATTATTTCGAAGTTGGATTGATGAAACTGTCAAAGATTTAAACGACCTCTACAGATCTTCATTAGATGAAGATAAAAAACGACTGCAGAAACAATTGATTTTTGAACAATTGAAACAGCGCTATCAACAAAACTCATCCCAATTTCAGTTCTTGAATTACAGTCGATGGTTTGCTCAGGATTTGAACAACTCACATCTATTGGGTGTCAAGCGCTACCATAATTTTGTGCCTGCTTTTGAGGAGTTGTTTAAGAGCGAAGAACGCAATTGGGAGGATTTTCATGCGAAAGTTGGAAAACTCGCACAGTTACCAAAAGAAGGGAGAGATAAGTCGTTGAATCAATTAATTCTATCAAAAGTAAACTGATGAAGAAGTTGGTTTTTACAGGTGGGAAATTATCTATTGTAGGTGGAATTATATATTACTTAATTAGCAGTGATCGCTTAAACTTAGAGCGATTATTGTTATTGAAGGATTCACCTGATTTGTTGGTGCTGATTCTCTCTATTCTCATCATGTTAGTGGTCCCGTTGGCAGCGTTACGGTGGTGGCTGCTACTCAGAGCACTCGGCCTTCAAGTTTCTCCCCGCAGAACCTTTCTATTGACTTGGATTGGTAACTTCTTCAACAGTACTCTTCCTGGGGCTGTCTCCGGTGACGTTGTAAAAGGCTATTACATCATAAAGACCCAAGCTGAAGAAGGCCGAACCCGTGCTTTCATGACTCTTCTGATTGATCGTTTCGTAGGTTTATTTGGACTGATCGTCATCTCCTTTTTTTCCCTGCTTGCGAACTTATCTATCTTTCTTGAAAATCCACGACTCTATGGTTTGATTTGGATGATCAGTTTTTTGTTTTTAGCCACGATTTGCTTTTACACTTTGGTCGTTTGGCCATTTCATGATGGTAAAGATCCCTTCCTACAATTTTTTGAAAAACTCCCCGCTACAAAGTTTACAACCAAAATTTATTTGGCTTTCAAAAGCTACCAAAATCAGAAACCAATTTTGCTCTCCACATTGTTGATAGCGATTCTCATTCACTGCCTAGTGGCGTTCTTATTTTGGAAAATTGCTCACTTACTGACTGGCACTGAAATGGGACTAGGAACTCAATTATTTCTCATGCCAATTGGACTTATAACCACTGCTATTCCACTTGCGCCTGGGGGAATTGGAATTGGCCATGTCGCATTTGAATCGCTGTATCAGTTAGTGGGGATATCTGGTGGAGCAGATATTTTCAATGTGTACATCATCGTACAATTGACAGTATATCTGTTGGGAGGAATTCCCTACTTTCTCTATAACAGCGAGTATCACATACCCCAAGAAGAGAATATTTCACGAAGTATGTGACTGTATATCAGCTATTGCCTCAAAAGATAGCTTTCTAGACTATCAATAGTATTTTTCTGTTCAGCAACCACACCTCGCATCACATCTCCTGAACTCAACACACCGATCACTTTTTCGTTTTCCATTACTGGGACGTGACGGAATCTATGATCGTTCATAAGTTCCATCACATCCTGAATTGTCCGTGACGGATCAATGCAATAGACCTTGCTGGTCATCAATTCTTTAACCTCTGTCATTTTGGAAGAACGGCCTGCCAGAATCAACTTGCGCGCATAATCACGCTCAGAAAAAATTCCGAGTAGTTCTTCTTCTTCCATCACCAAAACCGCACCTATATTCTTCTCACTCATGACCTTCAGTGCATCGAACACACTTGTATTTGGAGTGATTGAGACGACTGCACTGCCCTTTTCGGATAGCATTTGACGGACACTCAACATGGATTCCTCCCTGAAAAGTGGTTGTTGACTGACGAACTCAACGGAAACAAGCTTGTAACGCTTTTGGAAAAGGAACGCAAGGCTTTGGGAGGAAAACAACGTAACTGGAACCAGCCGAGTAGGCTAGCTTTTCAATCTAGGACGCGTCGGAGGTAGGTTTGATTGTGAAGCTTTGAACGTCTGAAATAGCCTGCTGACCGCTGATATTTCGACCTATGACACGCCAAAAGAGCTTGTTCTTCTGACTTGTTTGCATAAGCCCCATTGCCATTCCTGGCAATTCACCTGTCAGTGGCACCAATTCTTTATCGGCTATCCAGCGGTCTCCCTGCGGTAGGTCGAAGTAAAGACGTGGATCTTCGAATTTGTCATCAACCCCAACCTGAATCTTGAATTCAGCAAAGACTAAACTATCCCACTGAAATAGAAATAGTCCGTTTTCATCGAAAACAAAGCTATCCGAAGGGAGGAGCAACCGAATATCACTAAGACGGATAGTTTCAGACTCCATTGCATTGTTGTCTTCTTTCAATTCCTTTAACTGGTCGTCAGGATCTACGGTCACAGCAATCTTGTATTCGCCAAGTAATTGGTCGGTGGGTGGGATATATTCCAGATCAAAGGTTACTGTCTCTCCGGGCGCAATTACGTCTGCAATGGGATTGGCGATAGTAGTTCGTCGTCGTGGTTGTCTTTCGTTGTAGTACTCCACCTTGCAAAGTACATTTTGAACAACATCTCCACCTACATTCAGCAAGTTCAGACGCATCCTTAGCGTCTCACCACGTAGCAGGTGTTCTGGCAATACACTGACACTCTCCCAGCGCAGATCGGGTGGGTCAAATTGAAGTGGCGAAGGCCTCGGAGCTTTGCCACTACTTTCCATGACAACTAACTGTTCCTGAGCAGCTGCCAAATCGTCTGGTGTGGCAATGTAAAATTGTCGGTTGACACCCAGATCTGATTCGGCAATTGGTTTCTCAAATTCTGTGTCCCAGATTCTTGCCGCCACACGATAGCGGCCAGAAGCCTCAAGAATCACATCATGTAGCATTCGAGAAGTTTCGTAAGGGGGGATCGTAAAGATTTGCCTTTGGGACTGATCCAATCGATTGCCATCCAATGTCAACAAAACCTCAAGGCCCACACTTCGAACTTCTTCACCAGGGTTGTGGACTGTGACTTGAACTAATTGAATATCATTAATCTTAGGACAATATGGATCGTCGACAGACTTGAGGACAATTTCTGGTGACTTGATTACTAAATCTGGACCGTCAGGAATTGGGCAATTCTTGGACAAAACAATTGACTCTACAATCGGATCTGAGGGACCCTGTGCATTCGGCAGACTCAGAAATCCAATCAAAATATAGAGGGTAATTAGAATGAAGCTGGATTTCAAAAGCTTGGGAAGTGGCATAGGCTTAGTTTGAACAGTCAGCGTTTGATGGGATTTAATTTCTTACGGTGATTCAAGAAATACACAAATTCGGTTAATTGTCTGAATTCAGAAAAGTCTTTCAGATCCGAGACTGGCTTGGTTTGTCAGTAGGATGGGTAATTTCTGAAATACGAACACCATAATGGTCATTGATCACAACAACCTCTCCTCTGGCAATGATTCGGTTATCTATGAAAATTTCCACAGGTTCTCCAATCAATTTTGGAAATGACAATACTGTTTTCTTTCGCCAGGTCAGAATTTCTCGTAAAGCTAGGCGTTTTCTAGAAATTTCTACCACTAAACGTTGGGGAACATCGCTCAAAAAATCAATAGTATGGCCGGGTTCTATGTTAGGAGGATCATTAGAAGGCATGGGAATTCTTGGCAAGCAACAATAAATATTATATAAAGAATCTACGTGATGGATCAAGCCTAGTCAATCTAGTCTTCAAATGACTAATTCTTGGGGTTCTTAATTCTCTAAAGTGTGCAATAATGGCACACTTAATAATGCCAGAGGCTTAATTAAGACAATTCCAGCAGACAACGGTCTGCTATTTCAAAAATTAGATTGATTCAATTTTGTCAGCAAAGGGGCTATGGCAAAACAACCTAGCGAGAACAAAGATACTCCTAACGTCAACATCTTGAAAATGCAACAGGAGTTGGAAGAGATCGCAAAAGAGGTCCTCGCGATGGAGGGCAAAGGATTTTTTGCAAAGTTAGGACTTGGAAGAAAAACGAGAGAGGTTACCCCGGCCACAGGAACTGACATCCTCGAAATTGCTTTTTTACGTGGGGATAAGGAAATCAACAAACTGGTCTCTCAATTGTCGGGAGACCCAAAAAACCAAGCAATTCGAATGCAATTGGTTGGACGTGCACTGCAAATGGAAGGCAGACCTCAGCTGGAGGTAGCACGAGCTCTATTGATCCACTCCTGTCTACCATTTTATTGGGGTGAAGTCACAGGACCTGCAGTACAGATGCTACTGAGAACTTTCAAACTCTTCCTCGAAAGAATCCTACAGATTCACAAAGAGAAGATGATGGCTATTCAGTCAAATGTACTGAAGGGAGTGAATCTCAGTGGAATCGAAGTGAACGAAGATGACATGGAAGACTCGGGAGTAGGAAACCGAGCTGGAATGATGATGGAAATTAAGATTTGTGAGGGTTTACTTGAAAAGATCAGTGAAGCCAGTGTCACGCTTCAAAATAAAATGGGAGTATCCCTAAGTAAGTACGAACTGGATTTGGCACTAGGCAAGGGTGGTGGTGGTGGCATGTTTGGTTCAGAAGGCTCAGACATTAATGTTGAACAGGTTCAAGGAATTGTCACCACCAAAATCATGCACTCTATTGACATGATTAAGCTCATTCCAATGATGAATAGCGCTGGCTTATCACTCGCAGAAAAGATGAAGGAAATTGAAGATAAGATTCCCTACCCGTGGGTAATGATTGGGCGCCTCAACCAGCAAATGGTGCGTTATCACATTATGCGCATGGAAGCCGGAGACGACCAGGCACGACCCTTTGTTGCGCCTGCTTTCAATGCCGCAGTCGTTGCGTACCGAAGATCCATGAAAACTGTCTCTCAATCCATGCCCAAAAAACAGGACCTCCCTGCTCTAGCTGAGTTTGCAAATCTCACTTACTACGGTTACATCAACCGCCAAATTATGAGGCTTGACAAGGAGGGATTGAAAAAGCTGTTACAAGCAGGAAAAGACGCTGCCGATGCTGCTATGACTGTTGATGAGTCCTACGCACCCATGCAGGCTAGGCTGCTTAGAGCCTGTAATTCAATGGGCATGGGCTTAAGCGAAGGCGAAACGCAAGAATAATCTCTAAGTACTCTTGGCCACAGGAAATGGAAGAGGCTGATAGCTCAAATTCTCCAAAGATCTTAACTGATGGAGAGATTTTGAGAATTGCACTGCTGCTTCAGAAGTTGTGAAATAGGGAAGGTTGTACACCAATACAAGTCGGCGAATGTGGCGTGCACCAACAGCCCTTTTTCTACGGCGGGTCGTATTGATAAGCAATGCAACTTCTTTCCTCAGAATATATTCGATGATATTGCCCTCCTCACTAATATCCATAGATGTGATTTGGATTCGTTGCACACCTTGGTCCTTCAAAACTTGGAAGGTTCCTCTAGTGGACAGGATCTCATAACCCATTTCTTCTAGCATCTTAGCAACTATTACCATCTTGGGCTTGTCTTCGTCCATCACCCCTATGAACACATAAGGTCTGTTTAAGCTGTCCTCAAAAACGGCCATTTGTGCTTTCAAAAACGCCTCCTCGAAGTTAGTTCCCCTGCCCATTACCTCACCAGTCGAGAGCATTTCTGGACCTAGAGTCGTATCAGATCCTGTAAAACGCATAAATGGAAAGACCGTTTCCTTGACCGCATAATCTGTTAGAGCATGATACTCAAAACCAAGGGAAGAGAGCTTTTCTCCGAGCATCAATCTAGTTGCATACTTGGCAAGGGGAACCCCAGTTGCCTTGCTAACAAAAGGAACCGTTCTAGAAGCACGTGGATTCACCTCAATGACGTAAATATCTTTGCCTTTAACTGCGAATTGAACATTTATGAGCCCGCAAACTTTAAGTTCTTGAGCCATCGATTTCGCCTGTATGCAAAGCTCTTCCAAGATATCTTGCCTAAGCCCAAATGGTGGAAGTGAGCACGCACTATCTCCAGAATGAATTCCTGCCCGTTCAATGTGTTCCATAATCCCAGCGACTTCTGCTTTCTCTCCATCTCCCAAAAGATCAACATCAATTTCAACTGCATTGCTCAGGAATTGGTCAATCAAGACTGGATGATCTGGTGAAACTTTAATGGCTTCAGCAAAAAATTCTTCTAAGCGATCCTCGCTCTCAACGACCACCATAGCTCTTCCACCCAATACATATGAAGGTCGAACTAAAATTGGATATCCGATACGATCTGCTATCTTGCGAGCCTCTTCCAACGACCTAGCTGTGCCATTCGCTGGTTGTTGCAGTCCAAGCTTAATGATCATTGCTGCAAAAAGTTCTCGGTCTTCTGCTCGGTCAATACTCTCAAAATCAGTTCCTAATAGCTGCACACCAGCGGCATGTAGCGGCTTTGCCAACTTTAATGGAGTTTGTCCCCCTAGTTGTACGATCACCCCAATAGGCTTCTCCAGTTCGATAACATGCATGACATCTTCGAAGGTGAGGGGCTCAAAATAAAGTCTATCTGAGGTATCATAATCTGTACTTACCGTTTCAGGATTACAGTTGTACATAATGGCTTCATATCCATATTCGCGAACTGCCAGAGCTGCATGGACACAACAGTAGTCAAACTCGATACCCTGACCAATCCGATTTGGACCACTCCCCAAAATCAATACTTTAGGCCGATCCGTTGGGATGGATTCGTTTTCCTGAGCATATGTAGAATAGAAATATGGAGTCTCCGAAGGAAATTCAGCCGCACAAGTGTCTACCATCTTGAAAACGGGACGCAATCCCTGTGATCTTCTAAGTTCAGCAACCTCAGCTTCAGGTACTTGGAATTTTTTCGCCAGCAAGGCATCTGAAAAACCCAAGGACTTCCATCGACGTAAATCTGTTTGTGTAACTTGATCAACGCTTTGCCGAGCTATTTTGATTTCTTCCTGAATCAAACTCTGCATCTGCATTAGAAACCAAGGGTCAATGAAAGTTTTTTGGTGTAGACGCTCAACACTCCATCCAGCTCTCAGCGCATCAGCCACATACCATAAGCGCTGGCTTGTGACGCAAGAGAGTTCTTCCTCCAAAACCTCATCAAGATCTCGATCTTTTGGGTAAATTTGTGGATCTAATCCAATATGGCCTGTTTCCAAAGATCGAAGTGCTTTCTGTAATGATTCCCGGAAGGTACTACCAATTGCCATTGCTTCGCCAACGGATTTCATTTGGGTTCCCAAACGCGGATCCGAAAGAGGGAATTTTTCGAAGGTAAAGCGGGGAATTTTTGTAACCACATAGTCGATAGATGGCTCAAATGAAGCAGGAGTTTTCTTTGTGATATCATTGGGAATTTCATCCAATGTGTAGCCTACTGCCAGTTTGGCTGCAATCTTGGCAATCGGGAATCCTGTAGCTTTAGAGGCAAGTGCAGAACTTCTCGATACTCGAGGGTTCATCTCAATGACCATAACCTGGCCATCTCTTGGATTAACTGCAAACTGGACATTTGAGCCACCAGTATCAACTCCAACCTCACGCATGATCTGAAAAGACATGTCACGGAGTTGCTGGTATTCAACATCAGTAAGAGTCTGAGAAGGAGCCACCGTGATACTATCCCCAGTGTGAACACCCATTGGATCAAAATTTTCAATGGAGCAGATGATGACGCAATTATTACTGTGGTCCCTCATTACTTCCATCTCGAATTCTTTCCAGCCGAGAATGGACTGCTCAACAAGAATTTCCTGTGTAGGTGAAGCCGATAATCCGTTAGTGGCAATCTGAATTAGTTCTTCCTGATCGTTTGCTACTCCACCTCCTTCTCCCCCTAAGGTGAAAGATGGCCTTATGATCAAAGGATAATCAATCTGCTCTGCAACATCCAAAGCCTCTGCAACCGAGTGAACAACACGACTCAGTGGCATTGGAATGCCTAGTTTTTCCATAGAAACCCTAAAGAGTTCGCGATTCTCCGCCTTTTGGATGGCCTCTATGTCCGCACCAATTAATTCCACCTCATATTTTTTAAGAATCCCCGCTTCATCCAACTTCATAGCCATGTTCAAAGCTGTCTGCCCACCCATTGTTGGCAAAAGGGCGTCTGGGCGTTCTTGCGAGATGATTCGCTCCAAGACAGGTAATCGGATTGGCTCAATGTAAGTTGCATCAACAAGCCCGGGATCAGTCATAATTGTAGCCGGATTGCTGTTGACCAAGATCACCCGAAATCCTTCTTCCTTGAGGGCTTTGCAGGCTTGCGTGCCACTGTAGTCAAACTCACAGGCTTGACCAATCACGATAGGGCCAGAGCCAATCAGCAGGATGGAGGAGATATCGTTTCTTCGAGGCATAATTCGGCCCTAGCTACTCAGCTTTAATTTTGGAGTAGATTTTAAATCAGTGTTGATTCAGTGAGGCAGGCAGGTATTGGAATGAAACTCTAGGTTTTGTTCCGAAGACAAGTGGAATAACCATCACTTGAACCTTGGAAGATTGTCAGGAAGCACACAGGACTTGCAAGTCTTTTAAGAATTGCACTAGTTGACTCGATTCAGAGCCTCCTCATAAAGGTCTTCACTGTCCCGACGATTCGCTGATTCATAAAATGTTCGGGCCTGTTGTCTTTGTCCAAGCGCTTCATACGCCAAACCTAAGTTGTAATCATCGGATGCTGTTCTATCTTTGCGTCCCTGCAAGTAAGTGACTGCCTCTTCATACGCGTTACCTTGCAGCAAGGTAATGCTGACTTCGTCACCATCGTCATCAATACTCATATCAGCTTTTCTAAAAGTGGGGACAACTTGGGAAACATATTCCCGAGCAATTTGTTCCGTCAGCCGATATTGCAGATCCAGATTGGATAGAGGGATCCTGCTATCACGCCTTAGATTGTACCCCTGTGCTAGGTATTGCTCGTAGTTTTCCGAAATCATCCTAGTTTTGTCAGCTTCGTTTAAAAATCGTTCAGTCAGATTTTCATCCTCCTGAAAGTTTTTAGTAATCCAAACTCTAACGTTATCAGGCAAGTGGGACGTTTCACTTTTCCCGCCCCATTTCCGAACATAAAAGGCCTGTAAAGTTTGAGGAGGGATAAGTTCTGCTCCATTGCTCTGACGATTGAGACTAACACGAACCTCAAGGGCTCCCATCAATTCAACATAGGGCGTATTCTCCTCGATTCCACCCACAAGTCGTTCTGCACCAAAAACAGCACCACGGGCCAAAAGCTGCTGTTCAATCGGCAGGGCCTCATTGAAAACTGTTACGAAATAAGGGACAGACTCTTTGCTTTCCTTGCGAATTTGCGAATAACGGACTAATGCAGAGATGACCACTACTCGATTTGGGGCAGGAATGACACCACCGTAGCCTTTCACGTCTTCGCTAGTATTCAACAATCTCAGAGAGGAATTTTTAGAGAAATTTTTAATGACTTGTAATCGGAAGAGTTCAGCTACTTGTTCACTTGATTGATCAGCTTCAAAAGAAAGCACACTAGGAGACAAATGGGGAGTCCCTTCTGCCTCCACTGGTAATGATATTTTTACTAACGGTTGACCTTTAAACGAGCCTACTTTCAGAGCATCTATTTCATTGAGTTGAAATTTTGGACTTTGTGCAACCACAAACTCGATTTGTGGACGCTGACTAAAAAAGGAGCAGGACACCTGGCTTGCAGCAAAAAACATTAACCATGCAATTAGAAACAAATTTGAACAGATCATCCCAGAACTCAATTAAAGCTTTCTACTCTGAATTTGTGAACGAAGCTTAGGAAATTGACGCTGTAAATTTTCGATTCTGCCAATCCCTTGGGCATACATTAGGTTTGTGTCATCAATTTGGTGAGCCGCACGGAAATTGAGAAGTGCTAATCCATAATCGCCAAGAGCCTCAAAACAAAGACCAAGATTATAGAGATCTTCTGAATTGGGATCATTAGCTGTCTGCCTCTGAAGCCTCTGCAAAGCAGACTCATATGCCCCCCCTAATATCAAAAGTCGGGCTTGTTCATCTCCATCTTCAGCAATGGGATATTCAACTGTCGATTGACTTACAGAAACTCGCCTCACAAAATCAGCCCCCACTGAAGCCACCATTTCTCCAACCATTACAGATAATGGTGGCAAAACCTCTGAAGTACTTGTAACCGACTGATCATCACCTTGATCTTCCACAAATTCTTGGAGCAAACTCATTCCTTCTTCAGCTTGGTCCACAATTCCACCGGGGCTTCCACCCACTCGCTGGGCAAATCTTCTGTGCACTACATCGGCAGCCACAATTTCAGCAGGTTGTAATCGAACGAGTTTAAGCTCCACTATCAAACTTCCACTCAGTTGTTTGTAGGGCCACCAGACTAGTTGTTGAACAGTTAACTTTTCTGCTGGAATTTTTTGTCGTGAATTAGCAGGTGTAAAATATTTCAGAGAAATTTTTTGAAGATCGACTCCGTCCAGTCTCTCTGATGTCAGCCAAATCTTTCCACTCAAGACCGCATCCACATCTCGAGTTTTATAACCTTGAGTTGCGATCATTTGCTGTAGAGCTACATCATTCTCAAGACTAGAAAACTCGTCAGTCAGTAAAACCTCAAAAAAAGGGACCTTGGTTAATTGATTGGTAATTCGAGCTCGAATATTTTGTGACAGAATTTGACGTTCTTCATCAGTCAGATTTGCTGATTTTTTGAACCAATCACCCCCTCTTTCCGTAACAAAATCTTCTTGAATAACTCCAACCTCAAAAGCACCAATGGCAATTCGTTGAATATCTGAAGTATCAATTTCAGCTGGCTGAAGAATCTGAAGGCTTGTTTTCTCAGAGCATGCTGACAAAAGAATTAGTAATAAGATCCAACTGATTTTTCTGAGCCTTAATTCACAATTCATTTTTGATAAATATCTTAAATTTAAAGGTAGTGAGATTGTCATGAATGAAAGGGATTAGCATGAACTACTCTCTCACCTTTGGCAACAGTAACTGAGCGGCATCCCAGACTTTCTGAGTCGAAATGGAATACATACAGATCTGCTGTTCTCTGTTCTTACATGTGCCTTTCCCTGTTCTGGAACATGGACGACAGCGCAATGCCAAATCAGTCTCGATTAACATACTTTGTGCTAACATGGGAGCGTAACCAAATTCTTTCACGGTAGGACCAAATACTGCGATTGATGGGGTCCCCATTGCTTCTGCAAGATGGACTATGGAGGTGTCGTTAGCGATTACTGCATTGGCCATTTCAAGAAGTGCGGCTGATTGGAGAATAGTAAAAATCCCTGCAGCAGAGAAAACGTCTTGGGAACCCTTAAAATACTCTGCCAATTCTTCTGTTTCACTTTCCCCACTGGCACCGACCAATACTACCGAGACTCCTGACTGAATTATTCTCTCAATCAGTTGCTTAAAATTCTGTATCGGCCAGCATTTGAGAAGAAAAGATGCCGAGGCACCAATGCAGATAAATGACTTGTCCTGCAGACCATTTTGGTTCAGCCAAGCCTCCACACAGTTTTTGTCTGCTGCGCGTGGAAACAATTCTGTCTTGGTCAACAGCTTACCTGAGTGATGACGTTGTAACGGTTCAAGCCACTGTTCCCGTTGTGATCTTCCATTGAAAAACTGCCCCCAGCCAAATCTAATTTGAAGTTCACGAGCTAGCGTTCGCTTCTCAATCAACCAATGTTCTAGTTTTGGAACATGACACTTCAGTTGCCAACCAATCCAACGACTGCGCAAAGAGTTGTGGATATCATAGATTAGATCGAATTTTTGCAGACGCAGTTGATCTATAAGCTCTTTTAGATCGTTACGGGTCTCTTTTCGATGATGGTAGATGATTTCGTCAAGATGTGGATTATTTTCCAGGACTCGACCAAATCCCTCTGAGGTCAGAAGTGTTAATCGGGAGTCAGGATATACTTTGCGGAGTTCACGATAGATTGGAGTCGTCAACACCAAGTCTCCCAATGAACTAAAGCGAATTAGCAGGATATTGCTAAACACAAGGCGTGGGTCTAATAATGAAGCGGCTGATTATCAGTTACAATTTCCGTTTTGAAGTTCAGCTAATAGTGCTGTTTGGTTGCCTTCCAGAATATCGATAGTGAGCTTGATCATCCTTGACCTTTGCTGCGGAGATAAGGCCTTCTGACGTTTGGTGCAATAAAGTTCTTGTAGTTCACTGAGCAAGTTGTCTCGTGCTGGCTGATCTGTAAGCGAAAATTCTTTCTCTGCAAGATATTCGTATGTACCATCTGATTTGAGATAAAGCTCCTTATTTTTAAGATACTCGTAAGTCATATCCTGACGTAAAATGACTTTCTCACCCTGCTCAGTGGCTGCTACCTTGACTGTTTCATAAGTGCCATCGGATTTTAAAATCAGAGTCTTGCCGTCTCCCAATTCAACAATGTTTTGCGCACACAAAGAACCACTAATAATTGTCGATAAGATTACAGTCCCCAAAATCATCTTCCAACGCATAGATTCTTCCTAAGTGTTCACCAGATCATGTCGAGTCGGTTCAGTGGTCACCAAAGTTTCCAACCATTCTGCTTTCTCCTTCCAGAATTGACTCAGCCATCTTCTTACGTCATTTGCTGGTGAAGACTGTAGGGCACTGGGCAATGGAATTTCACGAACCGACAACAATATATTTTGCCTTCCTCCAAGAAACCATTGCCAAGCAAAGCGTACTGGTTTTTCCTGATGAAAAGTCACATCCAAAATCGAATGCCAAGTTTGATTCTGCATCAGCGTAGCATCAATTAGTTCACCAGCCTTCGGAGTGTAAAGAAATTTGGAATTTCTCAATAGTTGTCGGTCTCTCCTATAAGCGTCTTTTTCAGGCAATAAAAGCAGGGAACGAGTTTGTTCAAGAAGGTTTTTGTACTTTTCAGCTACTTTTGTCAACTGCTCTTGGGTGGCCTGTGGATCGTTAGTTTGCCGCTCAGCTGGCAGGTACAGATAAACTGGTGCTTCATCTAGCCAGGCTCTCCATTCCATTATCAGATTTGGAATTTTCTTATGGCGAATTGGAGTAACAATAGGTGTGATTTTTCTACCGAGAACCCCTCTAACAATGAGAGGTACCAGTGGTCCTTCTTGGTTTGAAATTACAAGATAAGAGCGATCACGTGATAATGTGGATGGCAGCGAAATTTCCCAATTCAGATTTTGGGAACTTCTTAGACATTCCCACTGAACGCTGCGGAAAAAATGATAAAAAGCGTGCCACCAGACACTAGCTGTCGTTTTTTGAAGGATCTTTGCGAACGTGAGAGGCAGAGCTATCAAACACAGGGCAATTTCGATGGAATAGAATTTCAGGAAACTGCCCACAGGAGAGGACTCAGGCAATACTGAACTCATTCAACAGGTAGTCGTCATATTCGTCTGCGATGATGGCAATACAGGCAATCATCCACTCCAGTTCTTCTGGATCTAGGCCAAGCACCGGACGAACAAAACTCAGAACAAGATGTTTATTGCGAATCCCAAAAGAGACACCCTTGAGTTTAAAGGTCCCATTTAATTTCAGAACATATTCATTCAACTCAGGGTTTGATCGTGTGTAACGGAAAAGGTTGGCCGCCACAATCAACTCTGCGTCTTCTTCGAGGGAAGTCAGAAAAATCTGAACCTTCACAGAGCCATTGACGATCCACCACTCTGTGTCATTCACAAACCCCTTGTCTGCATCACCACAATTGTGAAGAAAATCAGAAATCAGTGCACTGTATTTATTCACTTTTTTTCTCGCTGAGGTGCAATATCAAGTTTCAGCTCTGAATCTTGTCCTGCTGAACCCCTCCGTTAGGTAGATAGTTGAGGAGCTGTGCAGCGAGGCCACTAAATAAGAAGGTCAAGACCGCTGCAGGCATAGAAGCTATAAAAAGCATCCATGGAAAAAGAAAAAGGTAGAAAATTTTCTCGTCGATCATTGAACCTCATTCATCCATTAGAATATCGCCGTTGTGGGCGACGGGAGCGTTGATTATTGTTGTAACGGAAGTCACGGATCCGAGCTACTTTCTCACGGGCTCTAGCTGGTTTCACACTGATTTCGCTACCACGAAAATGAAAGCTTGGCAAGTTTTCAAGCAAATGCCTTGCCCTTGTTTCAGGGACTTCAACAAAAGAAAAATCGTCCTGTAGCGTGATTTTCCCAACTTCCACACCTGGTATCTTTGTATAATGAGTCACAGATTTCACCACATCACCAGCCATTAGTCCAATCGTTCTGCCGCCACTCAGAAAGAAGCGTACCATTCCATACTCTGCCCCAGTATTTTCTGAATTCAATTCGTGCTGCCTATCAACACTGATTTGTGGTGAAAGAGCGTCACCTGCAACCCTCAGTGTTGCAGCTAACAATTCTATTGGGGAACCATTTTCCAGTAGTTTGGCTGCAAGTTCAACGTAATCCGCACTTTCTACATCTTTGATCCCATCTTCGATTCGTGTCTGCAGAAAATCTTGGCGGTGAGACTTGAGTTCCTCGCGCCTAGGCAAATCCTGGTACTGCAGAGGAGTTTTGATCAATTTTTCAATTGCATAGAGTTGTCGGTAATCTTCCGGTGAAACAAACGTGATTGCCAATCCTTCACGACCTGCTCGACCAGTTCGGCCGATGCGGTGTACATATGTTTCCGGATTTTCTGGAACGTTGTAATTGACCACCATATCAAGTTTGGAATCAATCCCTCTAGCTGCCAAATCTGTCGCAATTAGGAGGTCTAGTTCGTGATTGCGAAATTTTTGCATTACCTGATCACGTTGGTTTTGGCTGTAGTCACCATGTAATGCTTCAGCTTTGTAGCCTCGCTCGTGCAACTGTCTGTAAAGTTCATCCACATCCCGCTTGGTCTGGCAAAAAATCAAAGCCAACTCAGGCTGATGAGAACTCAGAATTCTGCAAAGTCCTTCAAAACGTTCCCAGGATTTTACTTTGTGAAGCCACTGGGAAATTCGTGGAACAAGGATATTGGATCTCGAAACTGAGACAGTTGAGTGCTTGCTCATATATTTGGCAGCAATCCGATCAATTTCTGGAGACATTGTTGCAGAGAAAAGAAGAATTTGTCTTTTCTTAGGAAGACTCTGCATGATCGTCTGGATGTCTTCGATAAAGCCCATGTCTAACATCTCATCGGCTTCATCTAAAATAAAGTGCCGAACTCCACTCAAATCAATCGTTCCTCTGGAAAGATGATCAAGCACACGCCCTGGAGTACCAACAATGATGTTGGTGCGGCGGCGAAGAGTACGGACTTGTTTTTCGATGGAAACTCCACCATAAATGGTGACAACGGATAACGATTTATAAAGCCCAATCTTTCGGAGTTCTTCGGAAACCTGGGAGGCCAATTCCCGCGTGGGAGTTAAAATCAGAGCGTCTGTGGTGTGCTTGCCATCATCGCGTTGGCGAGGTGAGAGTCTTTCGATCAGAGGAATTCCGAAGGCAGCCGTTTTCCCAGTTCCGGTTTGGGCTTGGCCGATTACGTCATTATGTCCGATTTGCAGGGGAATTACCTGCTCCTGAATTGGAGTTGGTTCAGAAAAACCTGCTTCCTCCAATGCACGAAGTACTGCATCGGACAGTCCCATTTCTTTAAACGTCATAGTTCTTCCCTTTGGTTGCTATTAAAGCGGAGTCCTTGGGCATGTCTGACGTTGCAAGTATCTGGGCTCTCTTGTTTGGTTACGTCAGAATCACTCATTCTCCTAATCTATTTGATTATATTTTCGGAGAAAATATCTCCAACAGTAATGGTCTTTACTACCAAAAAACAAGGTAAATGTAAGTTTGACAGTTATTTTGGCCATGAACAGAATCAGCCCTTCACAAACGATCTAATACTTTAGGACACAAGGATAACATGGAAGCATCTGGTCCAGCTTTTACCATTCCCCAGCAAGACGCATTCATTCCCACAATCAAGATTATCGGCGCAGGTGGAGGGGGTGGTAACGTTGTTAGCAAAATGGCAGATGAGGGCATCCAGCATGTTGAACTCATTGCTTGTAATACCGATCTGAAAGCACTCAACAACTCAAACGCCACTATAAAAATGGAGCTTGGACGTGAGCTAACAAGGGGCTTGGGTGCAGGGGCTCGTCCAGAGATCGGTGCACATGCAGCAGAAGAAAGTGCTGCTGAAATTGAGCAGATGCTGAATGGTGCCGATATGGCTTTTATTGTCGCCGGAATGGGTGGTGGGACAGGCACGGGATCCGCTCCAGTAATTGCCCGAATATCTAAGTCAAAAAAAATTCTGACCGTTGGAGTGGTAACGCTTCCTTTCTCATTTGAGGGAAAACGCCGGATGAGAACTGCGCTTCAGGGGGTGGGAAATCTTCGTGAAAACACCGACACATTATTGGTCATCCCAAATGAACGTCTGCTAGAAGCAACAGATCGCTCTACGAGTTTCAAAGATGCTTTTCACATGGTGGACGAAGTGCTAGTCCATGCGATTCAGGGAATTACTGATCTTTTGAACGGAGTAGGCGATATCAACGTTGATTTTGCTGATATGCAGACGGTGATGGAAGGGATGGGTCGCGCAGTCATTGGTAAAGGTACAGGTGTTGGCAAAGATCGAATGTTCCGTGCCATTGATAGCGCAGTCCATAGCCCTTTGATGCAGGATACAGATATCCAAGGCGCGAAAGGTATTCTGATTCATCTGGTTGCCCCAAGAGATGCGGGAGCTCTGGAAATAACTGCCGCAATGAATCAACTCGAAGATTTAGCTGATGATGATGTAAATCTCATCTGGGGAGCAACTTTGGCTGACACACCCGAAGATCAAGTTTCTGTAACGGTTATCGCCACAGGCCTGCCCGAATGATTTGAGCAGCATTGATGGAAGAATTTTTCCCAAGTTCTTGGACGGTCTATCACACTCATAATGGTCCCTGCCCTTACAGAGCCGTTGGTCAGTGGGATAATATCACATTTTATGCTGACCAACTTCCGATTGAAACTTATGAAACACTGTTGGGCAAGGGCTTCCGTAGAAGTGGAATCTCTATCTACCACCCAGCCTGTGAGAATTGTCGTCTTTGCATACCTATGCGAGTACATGTTCCCTCCTTCCTGCCCAGCCGCTCACAAAAGCGAACACAGCGAAAGAACCAAGATTTGCGAATTGAACACGTACCCGTTGTTTTTCGGGAAGATGTCTTTGAATTGTACCGACGCTATCAGGAACATTGGCATCAACGCGGAAATCCGACCTCAAGAGAAGAGTTCACTGAGTTTTTGATTGATAGTCCAGTTCCCTCAGAAATGATCCTATTCTGGTTGGAGTATAAGCTACTTGGGGTTAGTTGGATTGATCGACTCGAAGATTCCACCAGCGCTGTGTACTTTGCCTTTGAGCCTTACGCTCAGCATAGACGCTTGGGAATTTTTTCTTTGCTGCATGAAATTGAATATGCCCAGCATTGCAACCGACAATGGCACTATCTTGGGTATTGGGTACCTGACTCGAAAAAAATGCAATACAAGGCGGGCTTTCGCCCCTCAGAAGTGTTACTGCATCAAACTTGGACACCCCTAACAGAGGAACTACGTCATGAGTGCTGACTTCACTCATCTGGATAACCGAGAGCATCCTCGAATGGTTGATGTCTCACACAAAGCAATCACCGAGCGCAAGGCTGTCGCTCAAGCTGTCATTCGTTTGGGTGATGAATTGTTTGAATTATTGAAAGATGAAGGGAGTACATCCAAAGGGCCGGTTTTTCAAACTGCTATCATTGCGGGTATTCAAGGGGCCAAAAAAACATCAGAAATTATCCCAATGTGCCACCATTTACCTTTGTTCGGTGTTGAGATCGAAACTGAATTGGCCGATGGACTTGCAGTGCTGACAGCAACTGTTCGGACAACCGCAAAAACTGGTGTTGAGATGGAAGCGCTGACGGCTGCAAGCGTCGCTGCACTGACCCTGTACGACATGTGTAAATCTGTAACCAAAGGCATGGTCATTGAATCAATACACTTATTACACAAGACCGGAGGGAAGTCCGGAGATTACAACTCAGCCATCTCCCGTCAAAAAACGAATTCAACCGGACATGAAGATTCTCCTCCGCAAATCTCAAATCCTCAAAACACAACTTCTCTGGCATGACCCAGCTCTTATGCTAAAGGGTACCCTCTGTTCTTTTCGTACCATGGTATTGCTGGCCATCCTTCTTACTTTCGGTTGTTTAATTTATCTCTGGCAGTGGATGAACTTCCTGCAAAAAAGTTACGCAGTTCAACGTCTTGAAAAAGATCATCAGCAGATGATCGTTCGACTAGAGATGCTGAGGGTAGAAGCCGATTATTTGAGCAGACCCCAACGCCTCGAGACAGTAGCCCTCAACCAAATGCAGATGAAATTTCCCAATCCTGCCCAACTTTACCAAAGTGATATTTTCTTCTCAGATGAAGTCTCGCACCCATAATCCCAAATTTTCACTATACACTTTCAATCTCCGAGTTCTGTCGATTGTTGTAGTGATTGCCAGTTGTTTGGTAGTTTTATTGGGTCGCATGTTCTACTTGCAGATTTTGCAAGCTGAGTACTTCTCAGAGCGCGCTCGTCACCAACAACAAAGTAGAATCACCCTGGAACCTCGCAGAGGAACAATTACAGATCGCCAAGGCCGACGCCTCGCTGTTTCAGTCCCAGTACAATCCCTCTACGCAAGACCACAAAATATTGAATCTCCTTACACAGTTGCGACACGTATTGCTCCACTACTTGATATTAATCGGGACAAACTTCTTAAAACTCTCAGAACAAAACGCTCTTTCGTCTGGCTAAAACGTCAACTGCCCCCTGAGGTTGCCCAGGAAATTAAGGCAATGGACTTTGAGGGGTTAGATTTTGTTGAAGAGTACAGAAGGGTCTATCCAAATGGTGAGATGGCTGGTGCATTGTTAGGTTTCACAGGAGTCGATTCACAAGGATTGGAAGGGCTAGAATACCAGTATCAAAACTTGATGGCTGGAGAACCTGAAGAAATCGTTGTTGAGAGGGATGGGACTCGAAGAGTAATTCCACACACCTTGCCTCACGATCTGAAAGCTCAAAGGCACTCCATTCAACTGACACTTGACAACACCATTCAACATTACACCGAAGCTGCGCTGAAACGTGGGGTCGAGACTTCCCGAGCTGACCGCGGAGTAGCCATCGTCATGCACTCCCATACAGGAGCAGTGCTGTCAATGGCGACCTATCCCCAATTCGATCCAAATCGATACACAGATTTTGACAGATCAACTTTTCTGAATCGTGCTGTCACCGTTGGCTATGAGCCTGGTTCAACTTTTAAAATTTTAACCATTGCGGCTGCTCTGGAAGAGAAGCTGATTACACCGGAGCAAGAATTTTTCTGTGAAAATGGTACCTATCGGTTTGCTGGAGAAGATTTCCATGACACCTCACCTCATGAAAATCTGAATATCGAACAGATCATTCAGAAATCTTCGAACATCTGTGCCATCAAAATTGGTACAATGCTGAGCCCAGAGAAATTCTACGAACATATTCGTCGATTTGGATTTGGATCACGACCGGAATCTGGACTTTCTGGGGAGGCTATTGGGCGTGTGCTACCACTACAACGCTGGACTCGAGTTGATCATGCCTCCATCTCATTTGGCCATGGCATCTTAGTATCTCCGTTACAGTTGATCAGTGCACTGAACGTAGTTGCTGCTGACGGGAAATGGTTTCATCCTTACATTGTAGACCATGCTTTCAGCGAGGAAGGGGAAATCATTCTGGAGACTCTTGATGAGGAAGGAAAAATCTCACAGAAATTTGGAGCTTATGATCCAAAGCAGTTGATTTCTGCTGAAACAGCCCAAATATTGAGGAAAATGATGATTAGCGTAACCCAGGAAGGTGGCACTGCTGTAGAAGCAGCGATCCCAGGTTACAACGTTGCTGGAAAGACTGGGACCTCTCAAGTTTTTGATGAAAAAACGGGTAGATACTCTAACCGAAAGCATATTGCTTTTTTCAACGGCTATGTCCCAGCTGAACAGCCACTACTCACTGTGCTTGTTGTGATCGAACACCCACGGAGTTCTCCCTACGGTGGTAAAGTCGCAGGGCCTGTTTTCAAGGAGATTGTCAGTAGAACATTTCTGCACAATGACATCCTGCCAGAGTTGAAAAAAGAAGTTGCTGAGGTTCTGGACAACCCCGAACAAGGGTGATCAAAATTGAAGATTATAAAGAGGTCATCCTACTCACCTCCCAACTCTCTACAAACCCAAGAAAATTACTGGTTACTTTCGGAGATGAGACGAGGATAGAATTTGCTTGTCCAAAAAACCACCAAAAATTTGAAGTTTTTCTATATTAATGTTTCCTTGTTTTTCATCCTTTGCGAGCATCCTAAGTCTGTTTAAAGAACAAACCTTCCTTGGAAAAATGTCTAGACCCAATCCACCTGCATCCTGTCGACAATGCCGGTTTTATCACATCACTTGGGATTCAAACGCGCCGTATGGTTGTCATAAGCTAGGATTCAAAACACGATTGGAGCCTTCTCAATATGTTTTACAGGTTTCTGGTCAACCCTGTTTGAATTTCACTCTTAAAGCCAATCCTGAAAAGTGACTCAGTGAATTTGTGAATCGCTCAGCACTCGCAGCATTACTAGCAGAAAACATCTGGCACATACTGCCTTATCGTCTACCTCTTCGAAATAGTCTTACCACCCAACAAGAATCAGATCCCTTCCGTAAGGGTCTACTGTTGTTTTGGCAAAGTGATGTTGGCATTGTCTACGGTGAAATTGCTCCTTTACCAGGGCTTCATTCGGAAAGTTTAGATGAGGCCAAATTATTGGTTCAGAATCACTTCCCACATTTCATCAAAGAGTTAGAAGCGAGCAATGATAATTGGATTGAATTCAATTATCCAAAGGAACTTACTCCTTCAGTAAAATTTGGTTTTGAAATGCTGGCATTTCACTATCAGCTTCTGCGACAAAGAACTTCGTTAACCCATTTTTTAAAGTCAGAACTCAGCTTTCCTATCTCATTAAATGGTCTGCTAAACTGCTCTCTAGAGAGTTTAGAAAGTGAAATCCAACGCTGTAAATTTGCTGGTTACAAGACCGTCAAAATCAAAGTAGGCCGTAAAGAACTGAAGGAGGATATCCAGAGAGTTCGATTAGTTCGGAGGCAATGGGCTGACGTGGAAATTCGCCTTGACGCAAACCAAGCTTGGACACTAACAGAGGCAGAAGAAATCTTGTGCGCCTTGGCAGACTGTAATTTAGCTTACTGCGAAGAACCTCTGCACAATCCTCAAGAACTGCCACAACTTAGAAAATCTTGTGAGGTCAACTTAGCACTAGATGAGACCTTATGGAAAGATCCAGAGTTGGCGAGATCGATTCAAAACAACATTCATGCATGTATCCTCAAACCGGGAATTTTAGGTGGGTGGCAAGAGACTCTAAAGTGGATAAAGTCAGCGAAGTCAACTGGAATCCTACCCGTGTTGAGTAGCAGTTTTGAAAGCGGCATCGGGCACCTGTGGATCGCATTACTAGCTTCTTCCTATGTGTTAAAAGCTCCCGCTGTTGGCCTTGATACGGCTTTCTGGTTTGATAAAGACCTGCTCAAACCTTCCTTCACAAGCCGCATACAAAATGGACGCTTGATCTTACCTCAGAAGTGGCCAGAATTTTTTGAACTCAATATGAATGTTTTGCAAGCACCCTCTTAATTTGCTTTTCTGATCCAACTTATATGACCTACACTTAGCAAATTACTTTTCCTCCAAATTACAGCAGCTTTGCGTATAGTTTTTGATTTATCTGATTATTAAAAAACATTATGAGGAAACACGTCTTCAGTTTGATTGGATTGTTTGCGCTAATCTTTTGGAGTAAAGAAAGCCGAGCAGATTATATTCCTGCAGGGCCAGAATTACTGAAGCAAGTCCAAGCTGAGATTATCAATGTAGACACGGCAGAACTAGAACGACGACTGGAACAAGATCCCAATCTAACACTGATTGATGTACGCAATCCAAATGAAATCAATCAATTTGGCGGAACCATTGACGCAGCTCAAAATACAATCCTTCCAAGAGGATGGTTGGAATTTCGTATTGGTGAGATTCTCCGCTCTTACGACCAACCTGTTGTTCTGTATTGTGGCATCAATCAACGGAGCCCACTTGCAGCAAAGACACTGATGGACATGGGTTACTCAAAAGTCAGTAACTACGCAGATGGCTTTTTTGCATGGCGTGATGCCAATTTGCCTGTGGATGCACCAGACTTTGCCCCATCATCCATGCTCTACAGACTGCCACAGCAAGTAACAAAAAATGTCTGGTCTGCCATCGGTGCTACCGCACCTCCTAGTTATGAGAATTCAGGGCACAATAATAATCTTTCTTTCATTATCACGGAAGAAGGGGTTGTCGTGATGAACGCCAGTGACAACTATCTGTTAGCTAAAACGCTTCACGAAGAAATTAAAAAAATCACTGATCAGCCTGTCAAGTATGTAGTCCTTGAAAACGCCCAGGGACATGCAATGTTGGGTAGTAATTATTGGCAAGAACAGAGCGCTAAGATTGTGGTTCATCGATTAGCGGCTGAGGTTATTGAAGATCATGGTGAAGATGTCCTCAAGCGGATGCAAAACGGAAGACGGGATAAGTCACTGGGCACCAAGCTAGTGAAGCCTGATACTATTTTTGAAAATGAGTGGATTATCAAACTGGGGGGTGAGCAGATTGAGGCACGTTATTTAGGTCCAGCCCATGGTCCTGGAGACATCGTCCTGTGGCTACCACAACAAGAACTAGTGATTACAGGAGACCTCGCATTTCATGAAAGACTGTTGCCAGTCTTTGAGGATACAGACACAGCTGGATGGCTGGAAACCTGGAATAATCTGGAGTCTCTTGGCGCCAAGATTGTGATCCCTGGACACGGAGTGCCTACCGTTATTAGTGAGGTGCGCAAATACACACTGGATTATCTGGTCTACATGAGGCAGGAAGTAGCAAAGATCCTTGAAGAAATGGGAGGCCTTGAAGAAGCGTATGAAATAGACCAGTCTGCCTTTGCCCAGCTGGACACTTTCCGTGAGTTGGCTCGAATAAACGCTGACCGCATCTTTCGTGCAATGGAGTTTGAATGAATAATGAAATTAAAAAAGTTCGCTGGGGAGTTCTTGGCACCGCAAATTTTGGTAGAACGATTTTACCAGCAATGCAACGTTGCCAATTTGCTGAAATCAGAGCTGTTGCTTCTCGATCGTTGGAAAGTGCAAAAGCTTATGCAAAAGAGTTAGCTATACCAAAGGCCTACGGTTCTTATGAGGAGATCTTGAGAGATCCTGAGATAGATGCGATCTATATTCCTTTACCCAATCACATGCACATAGGCCCAGCCAAGCAGGCTCTGGAAGCTGGCAAACATGTTCTGTGTGAAAAACCTATTTCATTGAACGCAGCAGATGCGCTGGAACTATTGGAATTTTCCAAAAAATTTCCGCGACTCAAAATTGCTGAAGCATTCATGTACCGCTATCATCCGCAATGGATCCAAGCAAAAAAATGGATCACCGAAGGAAAGATAGGGACATTGAGAATGGTTCAAGTCTTCTTTGCTTACTACAACGTGGATGCTAGCAATATTCGTAATCAGTCCGACGTTGGGGGTGGGGGTCTTCTCGATATTGGCTGCTATTGTGTGTCGTCATCTCGCTGGATTTGTGACAAAGAACCCGAGAGAGTGATTGGTCTTTTCGATAAAGACCCGTCTTTTGGAACGGATCGCCTAGCTTCTGGAATTCTGGATTTTGGAAATGGTCTGCAAGCAAGTTTCACTTGTTCTACCCAAGTAGCTCCCTATCAGCGTGTCAATATTTTAGGAACTCATGGTCGTGTTGAGATTGACATCCCATTCAATGCTCCACCAGATCGACCCTGTCTTGTCAGCCTGTACCCTGGAACTCATAGTGCTCAGGGTCGGTTTGAACCAACTGAGTCACAGGTCTTGGGTATGGACATCTGTGATCAGTACACCCTTCAAGGAGAGGCTATTTCGTCAGCAATTCTAAATGATGTGCCGGCTCCCTATGGACTGGAGGATGCTGTGGGGAACATGCGCACCCTTGAAGCACTTCGTCAGAGTAACGAGTCCTCAGCATGGATAGTTCTCTAAGTATAGGCTATCTAGCTGATCACCCAGAATGGGTTGAAGAATTAGCGAATCAGCACTGGGAAGAATGGCGAGATCTGGTAGCAACGTGGGGCCGTCCTCAAGCTTCTGAAGACCTTTGGGAACATACGAAAAATCGGCAAGATATACCAACGACAATCGTTGCCTTTGATGAAGACCTATTGCTGGGCTCGGTCAGCTTAGAAGTATATGACTATCAACAGATTCAACAATACAGTCCATGGCTCACTAGTCTGTGGGTAATGCCTTTTGCCCGACATCGGGGCTTGGGGACTTACCTAGTTCGAAGAATGGTTCACGAAGCCGCCTGCCTCAAAATTCCTCACCTGCATTTGCTAACTCTTGACCACACAACTTTTTACGAAAAACTGGGTTGGACTCTGTTGGAGCTTGGCTCTGTTGATGACCATGAAATCTCCATCATGAGTATCACTCCCGGACATCTCACCAAAGAAAAACTGTGTTTCCATTGAATCTTCCTCGCACTTATGTTGATCTGAAAAGAAAGCATTGCCTCTGGCTAGCATACAGCCAAGGACATTATTTTCAGCTACGGAGATCATGACAGAGAAGAAAACAGATAGCGGCATCATACTGATTGAGGAAGAAGCTGAGGCAACTGAAGATGAATCATCTCAGTCTTCCAAAAATTCCATTATTCAGGACGATGGAGAAGTAACCAAGGAAGATAGTGGAATCATCATTGTCGGTAAAGAAAGCAAAAGTGCAGAAGCAGATCCTCCCCAATCTGCAGAAACCTCCATTATTGTTGCTAGTGACCTCCTACCAATATCACTGATCATCATTCCTCTTTTCGATCGTCCATTTTTCCCCAAAATGATGGTGCCAATCCTCTTGAGCAATGAGGAATTGGTCAACAACATTCTCGAGAGTCTAAGCGATAAGCAAAAATATGTTGGATTGCTCTTCGCGGAGGAGACTGAGGGAGAAGGAGAATCATTCAAAGTCCAGCGATTCGCCAAGATCGGTGTGGCGGGCAAGGTAATGCAGGTTAATAGAAAGCCAGATGCACCTGCCCAACTTCTTGTGCAGTGTATGGAACGCTTTGAGGTGGTTGAACTATCAGATACATCTCTTCGAAGAGCTCGTGTTCGTTATTGGTATGATGACCCTACTAGCAATGATGAAGAGGTAAAGGCCTACTCAATTTCCATTATCAACTGCATCAAGGAACTAGTGCAGCTCAAGCCGCTTTTCCGAGAAGAACTCTCTTTACTGATGGGTAACATTAACCTGAAGGAACCCGGCACCCTTGCTGACTTCTCCTCTTCAATGACAACATCAAGCGGTGAGGAGTTACAAAAGATTCTGGGGATGCGTTCTTTGCTCGAGCGGGCCGAATTAGCGCTGATTCTTTTAAAGAAAGAGTTGGAAATCTCCAAAATCCAAGTGCAAATCAACAAACGGATTGAAGAACGACTCTCCACACAACAGCGTCAATTTTTTCTCAAGGAACAACTGAAGGAAATCAAGAAGGAGTTGGGCTTAAGCAAGGATGATAAAGAGAGTGAGGAAGAAAAATTTCGTAAACGGATAGAGGCACTCACCCTGACTGAAGATGCATCCGAGCGGATTGAGGAAGAGTTGGAGAAACTACGTCTGCTAGAACCAAGCTCACCAGAATTCAATGTTACGAGAGTATATCTGGATTGGCTGACTGTTCTTCCTTGGGGTAAAACAACTGAAGATAACGAAGATATCGAACAGGCGGAGGAAATTCTGCAGGCAGATCACTACGGACTAGAGGACGTAAAGGATCGAATTCTTGAATTGATCTCAGTTGGAATGATGAATGGAAATCTCTCAGGCACCATCATTCTATTGGTTGGCCCTCCCGGTGTCGGTAAAACTTCAATCGGCCAGTCCATTGCGCGCAGCCTGAATCGGCAATTTTACCGTTTCTCTGTTGGCGGAATGAGAGATGAGGCAGAAATCAAGGGACACCGTAGAACCTATATCGGAGCCCTGCCAGGGAAGTTTGTCCAAGCACTAAAGGTTTGTAAAACTTCAAACCCTGTCTTGATGCTTGATGAAGTGGATAAGATCGGCAGTAGCTTTCGTGGAGACCCTGCATCTGCATTGTTGGAAGTATTGGATCCTGAGCAGAATAAAGACTTTTTGGATCACTATTTAGATGTTCGATTCGATCTTTCTAAAGTTCTTTTCATCTGTACTGCCAATCAGCTAGATACGATTCCTGGCCCCCTACTCGATCGGATGGAGGTGATTCGGCTTTCAGGTTATATTCTCGAGGAGAAGTTGCAGATTGCTCGACGACATTTAATTGAAAGACAACTCTCGTCTCATGGACTGAAGCCAGAGGAATTCCAAATTGATGATAACACTTTAAGAGAAGTGATTGACGGATATGCTCGCGAAGCCGGGGTTCGCAATTTGGAAAAGCAACTCAAGAAAATGATGCGCAAAGCAGCACGTCAGATCGTTACTGAACGAGGTAAGGAGAATCTGAAAACAGAGATTCAGATCCACAAAGAAGATCTGAAAGAATATCTGGGCAAACGATCATTTACAGAAGAGCAGGCGTTCACGGAGCCAAAAGTAGGAGTCGTGATGGGTCTCGCCTACACAGCCTTGGGTGGTGCGACTCTACACATTGAAGCACGTTCAATTTTTAACAAAAATGGAGGCCTGAAGCAGACAGGTCAGCTTGGGGATGTGATGAAGGAATCAACTGAGATTGCCTACAGTTATGTTCGATCACTGCTACAGAATGATCCAGATGCCAAAGAATTCTTCGAGGAGAGAATGATTCACTTGCATGTGCCAGCTGGGGCTACGCCCAAAGATGGTCCATCAGCTGGGATCACGATGGCCTGTGCTTTGACGTCTCTCATTTTCGACACTCCCCTTAAAGCTGACCTGGCCATGACAGGGGAACTGACACTGACCGGAGTTGTTTTACCGATAGGGGGAGTTAAAGAAAAAACCATCGCCGCCAGAAGAGCAAAAATCAGCAAGTTGATTTTTCCTGCTGATAATCAAGAGGACTTTGAAGATCTTGATGAAAGTGTTCGTGAGGGGATCACTGCACACTTTGTCAAAAAGTTGGAGGATGTTTTAGCGATTGGTTTTCCAAATCTAAAATTGAAGCAGCAAATTAAAAAATAAGAGAAATTTTCAAAGGTATCTGCTCAGTGTTGAAGTTGCTTCAAGGTGTCAATTATCTGCTGGAATAGTTGGACCACCATTCCCTTCGGCAATGGCCCAGAATTTTGCTGACATAACCTTGCCAACAAGACTTTTTCTCGATCTGCATGGACCACAGCCAGATTATTGGCTTTTTTAAGTTCTCCAACCTTGAGCACTAATTCAGCTCGCTGATTTAGTAACCGTAGCAACTCAGCATCAACCTTATCAATATCCATCCGCAAAATATCTAGCTGACTACGAACCTGCTCAGAACTAATCATCTATCGAATGCTCCAGTAATTGAAATCGGTACCCTATCCCATAAACTGTCACGATGCTAGACTCCAAACCGTAAGTAGCCAGCTTCTTTCTGAGGTTTTTCACGTGCGTATCAATCGTTCGGTCATAGCCGTTAAATTGATACCCTTGAACTTGTTGAAGTAACAGCTCTCGTGACCAAACTTTTCCTGGCTTTTGTAATAAGACCTTCAATACCCCAAATTCATTAGGAGTCAGAACAACTTCCGACTCGTCTACCCAAACCTGGTGGGTGGTTTGGTCCAAACGAAGTGGACCAGCTCTTAGTTCAGCATGATCTTCATGATATGTTCTCCGCAGAACCGCTTTGACCCTGGCTACAACCTCTCTCGGGCTGAATGGCTTACAAATGTAATCATCAGCTCCAGAATCCAGACCTTTAAGACGGTCAATTTCTTCCACTCGTGCTGTAATCATCAAGATCGGCACTGTTGAGATGGTGCGTAGTTGTTGACAGATCTCCAGCCCACTCATCCCTGGAAGCATCCAGTCTAATAGGATTAGGTTGATCTCTTCCTGTGCTACCCAACCCTGAATTTGCTCATAGTTTAGGGACTCTCTAGTTTCGTAACCAGCCTGTTGAAGATAATCCCTTAGCAGATGAGAAATCTTAGATTCATCTTCTACAATTAAAATTGTCGAACGTGGCATGGTTCTTCAAGGAAATTTCATTATTTAGGACCTTGTGCATAATTTGCTGCAACAAGTTCGAATTGTAATTAGATTTGCAGTTTAGTGAAATATTCAGTATTTTGAAAACTAAACAAAATTTGTTCGACTTTGGTGAACGTTTTCAAGGGGTTTGAAACTGAAATTTTTTTATTCAGGCTAATGGGATTATTGATAATTCCACCGCTACTTCTTTCTGATCCCGAGTTTCAAGCCAGTCCCATCCGTTTATAGTAACATTATTCTAGTAAGTGGACTGTAGTATTGAAGATCAAGGCGATCATGTCGTAAGAAACTGGGGATGTCCAGCAGACCCCAGCTAACCTGGCACCAGAACATGTTCATCGAGTTCATGCTCTTTAGAGAAAAAAAATCAAATAACTAAACACAAATTTGGTTCATAATTTCTAGAACTAATTGGACTTACCCTTTAACAGCAGGAACCTATGTCTTGCTCAATTTTAATCTGTTCAGTGCGTGAGGTCGCTTTCAGTTGACTTACTTTCCAAGTAAAAAACTGTAGGCCGCTCTAACACAAACTGATCGAGGAGGAACACAATGATTTTTTCATTGTTTCCCAGCTTGCGTTGTTAGCAAAAGCGGGGATTTCCGTAACAATTGAACCAACTGAGAGAATAGAAATGGACCTCGTCGCGCACACGGATTACCGAAATGAAGTCAGTTTCGATAGCACCACCCCAGCTGTACGAAATGACATCAGTCAACCGCCACCATCTACAAATTTTCAAGAGAGTACTTCTTATGCAGACAGCCTTGTCAAGGAAACTCGAAGGCGAGGTCGTCCTCTGAAGCTTGACAAGCCGCTCAGGACACGCATGGGCTTCCGAATTTCTGATGAGATGCTTCAAGAAGTAGAGGCGCTTTGCGAACAGACCGGTCTTAGCAAGACTGACCTAATTCTTCAAGCAATTCAAAGCTACATCGACTCCAATCGTTCTTTAACGGGAACTGAGCAACATTCCTGAATAGCTACTCACTCAAACCACTCCGGCTTACATGGACGAACGCAGAGATTAATCGTCAGAGATTCTTCCAGCGTTTGTCCATCTTCATCCTCCACGGCCATACTCAATCGAATTGCTCTGGGCAGACAAAATGAATTACTAGCTTCAGAATTCTGTTCGCAAGCTAACTCCTGAGTATCCCAATCTTTCACCCAATTTTCTTGGGTTCCTCCATCAGCTAGTTCAATTTCCTGTTCAAGTAATTCCACCAGAAACCCTGTCACTCTGTCTGTCAGCAAGTAATCTCT
>JAQWOT010000325.1 GCA_029245725.1 SAR324 cluster bacterium
TTCTCAGAAGCAACTCAATTTGATTTAATATAAAATTTTTCATAAATCACAATTTTTTCAGTTATTTCAACAAGTGGTTTCCAGTTTCATAAAAACTTGTTTGGATACAGTTAGAAATCAGCAGTGATGCATTCTTTTCAATGGTTAGCAACCCTGAATTCAAATATCCTAAACTTTGATTCAGTTACCAAAGGTCAGACAACAGTCGCTAAACGCTTCGTCACGCGGTGTGGAGCAAGGCCAGCTTCGCTATTTTGCGTCAAGGGATCGCTGGAGATCTGGCAGGGGGGACGTTGTGAGTTTGGGCTAAGCCGAGATGGCAGCCAAAATGCCCTCGTTATTGCCTCAGAACCCCTGACTCAAAACGAGGAGATCTGGACTCAAGTCGAGAACAATCACATCATGACCGTACATCCCGATCGAAGATTGGAAATTCGGCGGATTCCACTGCCTTATCAGGGTGAACTTTCCCTGCGCAAGGAAATGCTCCAGCAGCAGAGGGTACAGGCCTTGGCTTCTTAGCTATCTCCTTGCCCGTTTGTGACATGGTTGGTTTGCCTTCAAAGAAGCTCAGCAGTTTGGTAGCTACCTATTCAGGATGGGTAATGAAAAAATTGTGCTCCGCACCCGGCATTATTTCCATTTGATGAGGACCAATCAGAGCGCTGATCTGCGCAACATCTTGCCTCGAAACAACGTGATCTTCTTCGCCCCAGAGCAAGAGCTTGGCCACATCCTTTGAGAGAGCCACAATTCCTATAGACCATTCCTTGGTCTGCGAGTGTGCCACAACGAAACATCGAAGGCAGCACCCTATCGAAACTAGGGTAAGCTAGTTGCTCTTCAAAGCGAGGAATAAAGGACTCCACTCCAATAGTGCTGTATCTACGCTGACGACGTTTTTGAAGTTGGGAGATCACTACCTTGCTCATCATCCACTCCCCTACATCGGGCACTTGTAGTACTCAGTTCCACCACTGCTTTGAAGTGAAGTCCAGCCTTGGCGCAACCAGTACCAAATGTCGGAAAAATTCTGGATGCTGTTGAACAAGATTCACAGCAATCACCGCCCCTAGAGAATGGCCTAGTACGGAGATACCTGTCTTGGTTCTCAAGTAGGATAGTGCTTCCCAGATTTGCTCTGTAAACAATGAGATGGTGTAGTCTCTCTCAGTATGAGCAGAACGACCATGACCATAGAGATCCATACGGAGTGTTTGCCAGTTGGCCTTGTGCAAATGAGGTACGAGTCGGTCAAACTCCCAGTGAGGCACTGTGGCGCCATGAATCATCAGTAGTAATCACCCAGTTTCTGGTCCTTCCAACAAAGAAAAAGTGGCGCCTTGCTTCAGTGGCAGGTTCATCAGTCTATCTCCTTGAAAGATTGAATAAATGTTGTTCCATTGGTGCCTTTCTTGTGTTGTCAGACTTGTTTTCCAGAATCATGATGGGTACCTTTGTGGCTCTGTTCCTCATCCTAATCATCACGATTCTAGTGGAGGTTCCCATGCTGCTTGCTGCTGTTCGTCGAACTCTTTGCCTGCTTGGTGGGCTGTTGCTGCTCTCCGCTCCTGCTGTCATCGCCCAGGACATCACAAAAACTCTGCGCTTGCCTCAAATGAGTGCCATCCCAACTCTGGACCCAGGGTTGGCCCAGGATTCCTCTTCCATTGAGGTCATTGAACAACTCTTTCTCGGCCTGACTGACTACGATCCGAAGACCTATGAGGTGATTCCGGAGTTGGCCACAAAATGGTCAGCCAGTGCGGATAGTCGCACCTATACCTTCGAGATACGCAAGGATGTCTTCTGGAGTGATGGGGTTCCTGTCACAGCCCATGACATTGAATATGCGATTCATCGTAACATCAACCCGGAGACGGCCTCGCCCTACGCCTATGTCCTCTATATTCTGGAAGGGGCAGAAGCAATCAACAAGGGGGAAAGCAAGGACTTCAACAGCCTTGGAGTCCGTGCAGTGGATGACTACACGGTCGAATTTCGACTTACACAACCTGCTGGATTTTTCCCAGCGATGGCAGGCCTCTGGACTTATCGACCACTGCCTCGACGTTCCATTGAAGCCTTTGGTACCGCTTGGACAGAACCTGAGCACATCCTGACAAACGGCTCCTACCGGCTAGCTACCTGGGAAAAAGGCAATCAGTTGATCCTCAAGCGCAATCCAGATTACAAGGACTCAGTCACCCAGCAATCTGCTCAGATTGAGGAGGTGAATTACTATATCATTCCTGAATCCTCCACTGGCCTAGCGATGTTTGAGAACGGAGAACTGGATATCATTGGAGGAACTTTCCTCTCGATTCCTGTCCCTGAGATTGACCGCGTGCGCAAAGAGTATGCAGACAGATATTCTGCTCAACCAGATCTCTGTACCTACTACCTGGGGGTGAACAACGAACGGGAACCTACCAACAATCCACTGGTCCGCAAGGCGCTTTCAGCAGCCATCGACCGTAAGACTTTGGTGGAACGAATCACCAAGGGTGGGGAAGAACCAGCAACAACTTTTACTCGACCTCCAATCTTCGGGTCCGTAGATCCGAAGGAAGGCATTGGTATTGGCTATGATCCAGAGCAGGCCCGCCGTTGGCTTGCGGAAGCTGGTTATCCAGATGGGAAAGGATTCCCCAACATCACTTACATGCACAACACATCGGAAAACCACGCCAAGATCGCTCAAGCTGTGCAAGCGATGCTCAAGCGCAACCTCGGGATTAACATCAGAATCGAAAACCAGGAATGGAAGGTCTACCTCAAGTCAACTACTCAACCAGATGCTCCACATCTATTCCGCTTTGGCTGGTGTGCTGACTATCCAGACGCCAACAACTGGCTGATGGAAGTATTCCACCCGACCAAGTCCACCAATCGTATTCGCTGGCAAAACAGTGAATACGCACAGTTGACCGAGAAAGCGATGGGCTCGACAGATCCGAGTGAGCGCATCCAACTCTACCGTCGAGCCGAGCAGATCCTCAACGAAGAAGAGGCTGCAATCATTCCGCTCTACTTCTACACTTCCAAGTACCTGATCAATCCTCGGCTGAAAGACTGGTATCACATGGCGTTGGGTGGACAGCAGATCCGCTACTGGCGCTTGATGGGACGCCCATGATTCCAAGCCAATGCTGAACTTCCTGGTGCGGCGATTGGGCAGTGGTGCCCTGTCGCTACTAGTGATCGCTGCCCTCGTCTTTCTACTACTGAAGGCACTCCCTGGGGGACCCTTCGACACAGAAAAAAGCCTACCGCCCGAGATCATGCGCAACATCGAAGCCTATTATGGCTTGGATCGGCCGCTCTGGGAGCAGTTTGGGCGCTACGTTGGTAATGCCCTGCAGGGAGATTTGGGTGTCAGCTATTCCCAACGTGATCTGCCCGTCATCGACCTGATCGCGCAACGCCTACCGATCTCACTGGAACTTGGCTTCTACGCCATGCTCTTTGGACTCTTGTTTGGACTGCCACTGGGAGTCCTTGCAGCTGCCTACCACAACAGACTACCAGATTATGTAGCTACCTTGCTGGCTGTTCTGGGTACTAGCATCCCCAACTTGGCGCTAGCCCCAATGCTGATCCTCTTCTTTGGACTTTTTCTTAAATGGCTACCCATTGCTCGCTGGACGACTTGGGATTCCAAGATGCTACCAACACTTGCTCTAGGGCTGGGCATTGCAGCAGTTATTTCCAGGCTGACCCGTTCCAGTATGCTCCAAGTCATTCAAGAAGACTTTATCCGTACAGCTCGAGCCAAAGGACTTTCAGAAATTTCTGTCCTTGGTCAACACGCTCTACGCAACGCCTTACTCCCCGTACTCACCATCATGGGCCCTATTTTGGCTTATCTACTCACGGGCACTCTGGTGGTGGAAGAGATCTTCGCTATTCCTGGTTTGGGTAGTTACTTCATCACCAGCATCAGTAACCGCGACTATCCAGTCGTCATGGGCATCTACCTGCTCTATGGATTTCTGATCATTCTCATGAACACCCTGGTAGACATCCTCTACGCCTGGGCAGATCCAAGGATTCGATTAGAATGACCATTTTCCCCGTGACCCTTCCATGATTGAAACTTCTGCCTCACCGACCATCAGTAAAAGTCTCAATCGGCTTGCTTTCCGACGGTTTGCCAGAAATCGATTGGCATTGAGCAGCTTTTTGTTCCTGCTAATTCTTTTTCTGGTTGCCATTTTCGTTGATTGGCTGGCTCCTCAGCACTTCGCTGAAGAGGACTTCCTCGCTACCTATCTACAACCCGGAGAAGAGGGATTCCTGCTAGGTACTGATTTTTTGGGACGCGACGTTTGGAGCCGGATTCTCTATGGGGCTAGAATTTCACTAACAGTTGCGATCTGTGCAGCGCTAGCAAGCTTTATCATTGGTGTCAGCTACGGGTTGGTTGCGGGCTACTATGGGGGCAAGCTGGATGAATGGATGATGCGGTTTGTTGACATTCTCAATGCGGTTCCAACTCTGCTGTTTGTGATCCTGATCATGGTTTATTTTCGTGCAGGGAATCCAGAGGAGTTTACTGGTTTCAAGGCCATTTTCTATGAATGGGATACTCAATTGGGAGGTCTGCTCTCCATTTTCATTGGGATTGGGCTGACCTCCTGGGTAAGGATGGCTCGGATTGCCAGGGCAGAGACTCTCTCGCTGCGACGCCGTGAATTTATCGAAGCTGATCTCGTGCAGGGTTTCGGTACTCCAACCATCCTCTTTCGACGCTTGTTTCCCAACCTAATGGGAACTTGTATCGTCGCTGAATCAGTCGAAATCCCTACTTACATCATCTACGAGTCGGTGTTGAGCTTCATTGGACTGGGAATCAATCCACCTGTTCCAAGCTGGGGTGCAATGATTTCTGAAGGACTGGAAGGAATTCGTTCCTATCCTCACTTAATCTTGGCACCAGCAACTGCAATGACCCTGACTGTTCTGGCCTTCAACTTTGTAGGAGATGGTCTGCGCGATGCCTTTGATCCCAAGTTACAGGACTGAATGGCTCAATCCCCCTTACTACAGTTGGAAAATCTGAAAGTTGACTTCCTACTGCGCAGTGGAAAAGTAACCGCAATCAATGAATTGGATCTTCAACTGGAACGAGGAAAAACACTTGGGTTGGTTGGAGAGTCTGGTTGTGGCAAGTCCCTGACAGCCTTGGCGATTATGGGACTAATCAGTTCACCCGGAAGAATCACAAGTGGAGAAATTCACTTTAACGGAGAAGACCTGCTGAAACTCTCAGAACGAAAACGAAGGGAACTCCGCGGCAACCAAATCTCAATGATTTTTCAGGATCCTAGCTCGGCTCTGAACCCTGTACTGACGATTGGCAAGCAAATTTCTGAACCACTGTGTCGTCACAAGGGTTTCTCACTCAGCCGTGCTCGTGAGCGAGGCTTGTCGCTGCTCAGCGAAGTTGGGCTGCCAGACCCAGAGCGACAATGGTCATGCTACCCACATGAGTTGAGTGGAGGTATGTGTCAACGGGTGATGATTGCCATAGCCTTGGCCTGTGAGCCGGCATTGTTGATTGCCGATGAACCAACCACTGCACTGGATGTCACGATTCAGGTCCAGATTCTTCACCTGTTGCACCAACTGCAAAAACAGCATGGGATGGCCCTCCTCTTCATCAGCCACGATCTCCGGGTGATCGCCGAAATGGCCGATCGGGTCGCAGTCATGTATGCCGGAGACATCATTGAAGAAACCTCGGTTCGAGCAATTTTTGAACGTCCACGGCATCCCTATACCCGTGGGCTACTCAAATCACGGCCTAGTCTAACAGAGATCTCAGGCCAGCGAGAACGACTCTACCACATTCCAGGAAATGTTCCTTCCCTACAGGAATTATCCGAGGGCTGCCGCTTCCTCGATCGTTGTCCCTGGCCAGGACCCGATTGTTCTGTCAAGATACCTGAATTATTGGGTTTCTCACATCGGAGCCGTTGTTACCGCTGGTACGAATTTCCTCAGGATACCTGAGATGACAAGCTCCTCCTCTTCCAACACTTCCATCCTCCGAGTGCAGGATCTACAGACTTACTTCCCCATTCGCCAAGGCCTGCTAGGTAGGACAGTTGGCTTTGTCCGGGCAGTGGACGGAGTCAGCTTTGTGTTAAATGCAGGTGAGACCTTGGGACTAGTGGGAGAGTCTGGTTGTGGAAAGTCTACGCTTGTGCGCAGCTTGCTCTACCTCCATCCCCCCACCGGAGGAAGAGTCTGGCTGAAAGATACTGAACTCGGTGTGCTGAGTTCTACAGAGCTTCGGAAACAAAGACTGCGGATGCAGTTGATTTTTCAGAACCCCTACGCTTCTCTCAATCCACGACTGACGATTGAAGAGATCATCAGCAGCGCACCGTGCTATCACGGACAAATCCGTGCTTCAGAGGCCCAGGATTTTGCGACGAAGCTGCTGGAACAGGTTGGGTTGCGATCCGAACATCTGAAACGCTTTCCGCATGAGTTCTCTGGTGGTCAACGTCAGCGTATCAGTATTGCCCGGGCACTGGCTCTGCGTCCTGAAATCGTACTTTGTGACGAAGCGGTTTCCTCACTCGATGTCTCGATTCAGGCGCAAATCCTCAACCTATTGCTTGAGCTACAACAGCAACAAGGGTTGAGTTATCTTTTCATCAGTCACGACTTAGCAGTGATTCAGCATCTGGCAGATCGAGTTGCGGTGATGTACCTGGGCCGCATCGTGGAGATCGCCAACCGTAAGGAACTCTTCCAAACTCCTGCCCATCCCTACACACAAGCTCTTCTGCGGGCAATTCCCTCTGGAGATCCAAAGACCCGACGTCCTCTGGGTGAGCGAGTGCTTGCTGGGGATGTCCCCAGTCCTACCAAGCAGCATACTGGCTGCGTTTTTGCCGAACGTTGTCTGCAAGTGACCAGCGAGTGTCGCAAACAGCGGCCAGAATTTCGGCAAATCCGAACAGGCCAATTAGTAGCTTGTCACCATGCACGAATGGATTCTGCCTGATCATTCGGATTTGACATCCAAAGCAGACCTCGGCACGCTGAACTTTTTTCTGACACCTCACTCTTTAGGAGGATTTGATGTGGATTGACCTGCGAAGCGATACTGTTACCAAACCAACCGCCGAAATGCGCAAAGCCATTGCTGAGGCCGAGGTCGGTGATGATGTTCATCACGAAGATCCAACTGTACTTCATCTGGAAGAGAAAACAGCTGCTATTCTGGGCAAGGAAGCGGCAGTCTTCATGCCTTCTGGTACGATGACCAACCAAGTTGGACTACGCACTCACACTCAACCAGGTGATGAGGTGATATTGGAGGCTCAGGCCCATATTTACTACTACGAAGGCGGGGGTCCAGCAGCGCTGTCTGGTGCTTCCTGCCGTCTGATCCCTGGAGACCACGGTGTTTTCACTGCTGACCAGTTGGTGAAATCACTTCGCAAACCGGACGTCCACCATCCCATCACACGACTGGTCTGCCTCGAGAACACTCACAATCGAGGGGGTGGACGAATCTATCCGCTGGAAGAAATCCGTAAAATTGGTGCCGTTTGCCGAGAGCATGACCTTGCGCTGCACCTAGACGGTGCTCGACTCTGGAACGCTAGCGTTGCGCTAGGCAAACCGGAAGCTGAACTGGTATCTGACTTTGACAGCGTCAGTGTTTGCTTTTCCAAAGGCTTGGGAGCACCGGTCGGTTCAGCTCTGGCAGGTAGCAAAGCCTTCATTCAACGAGCGCGTCACTTCCGAAAAATGTTTGGGGGAGGAATGCGACAGGCAGGCATCATCGCGGTTGGGGCTTTGTATGCCTTAGAAAATAACCGAGAGCGGCTCGTAGAAGATCACGCTAACGCACGACTGCTGGCAGAAGGACTGAGCCAGGTGGAAGGAGTTGAAGTTGATTTGGACAGCGTGCAAACGAACATAATCGTTTTCCAGACGCCAGGGACGTCAGCCGCTGCCCTCTCGAAGGCTTTGGAAAAGGAGGGAGTAGGGATGCTGGACTTTGGACCGGAAGCACTGAGGGCTGTTGCTAACCTGATGGTGAGTCGTGAGCAAATTCAACAAGTCCCTGAGAGAATGGCCAAGGCACTGAAAAGCCTACGCTAGAGAAATCAGCCGCTAGGAACGCTGGATCGGTGGAATCAAGTAGGTCCCAACCGCATGAGCAACAGATTCCTTGTGGCCTTCAGAGTAGAGTCGGACCTCCCCAGTAGCAAGGGTCCGACCAACTTTGAGTAACGTGCACACAGCAATGATCGGCTGAGTAGCCGGTGGTTTGCGCAAGAAATTGATTGTCAGACCAGTGGTCACTGCCAGTGGTACGATTCCAACCTCTCCAAGGAGGGCCACATAAAGCGCAACGTCAGCTACCTCCATCAGCACCGGGCCAGAAACCGTTCCTCCAGGACACAACTCTGCCTCTCCAATCTCGTGAGCAATTATAGCTGTCTGATTGCCCACCTCCACAATTCGACATTTTGTTTGCGGAAATTCTCTTTCTAAAAAGAGGCTGATTTCTTCCTTACTAGGCCTGAGTCGGTCTGTTTTAGGAGCGTTCAACAGGCCTCCACTCAGAACAACTCTTTGACCTTCTCAACACTTTCATCAAGAAGTTCTTCTCCTTCACCCAACAACTCCTTACCTTTATCCACACCCTCGTCCAGCATTTCCTGACTTTTCTGAATCAATTTGTCGGTAGTGGTCGGCTCTCTGCTGCTATTGCAGGCAATCACCATTGAACGCTCCGAAGAGCTAACGTTTTGCTGGTTAGCATTCTTCGAAATAATCTTATACCCACCAGCCCCACAAAGGCTGCCAGCTTTGGCCTCGCAGTCTCCCCAGCTCAGCATGCTGCCACTACAGGTCACCACGTAGCCTTCACTGCCATCTGGTAAGAACGTTTTGCTTGAACTTACACAGGAAGCACACAGCAAGACTAGAGGAATTGGAGCGAAGCGATAGACTTTATGAAATAGAGTATTTCGAATCATAAATACTATCTCAATTAGGTCGACAGAACTCTGGGCAGGGTAGACGCTCAGCCATATCGCTTGCATCCCGCACAACTCCCTCTTGTGGCAGTAGACTGCTCATTCCTGAACCAACCATCTGAAGCACCAACTGCCGCTGTTGAGTTGGTTCCAACATCTGACTTCCTTGTTGCAGAAAGTCTTGGTGCTCCAAGGAAGCCAGGGACCGAAGCTTGTCACTCTTGAAATCAAAATCCCCATCTTCTTCGAAAAGAATCTGGAACAAGCGACCAGTGGCCTCATCTATTTCATCAGGACGCTCCAGACTAGCACGCAAGACAGAGCGGCGGATCGTTTCAAATTCCTGCTGACTGAGATTCTGGAGATCTTCGTAGAGTTTGGGCAGAAAGCTTCGTACCCGCTCCGAGAGGTCATCCGGGGCAAAATCACCAGACTGGATCAGGAAGAACAGACTCAGGGTCTCTTCGGTCAACGTCGAACCAGAACTCACGATGTAGCCCGTTTGTTGCCGTGTCCGCAACTCATTGTAGAACTGTGGCTGAATCCACTGGGAAAGTACCTGTAGGGTTGCCCAGTTTTCCGGAGTGTCATCACCTTGTTGCAACTCTAGCACGATCGCTGAATTGTTGACCGTCACATCTTGTTGGAAGGTGAGGGTCGTACCAACAGGAATCTGGCGGACCTGCTCGTGAAATCGCTCCTCCGGCGCTAGAGCTTGCTGACTCAAATCACTGACAATGCGTTCCATGATCGGCTGCACTTTATCAGCCTCAAGGTTGCCATAGATGACTGCTTCTACGTAGGTCTTGGCAAAAAGTTGTCGCGCATGGGCAGTCAACTCTTTCAGTGTAACGTCTGGAACAATCTTCTCATATTGACGAATCGAATGCCGAAAACCTTCCAGCAACAGACCTCTCTCATAGAAAGCCTGCTGATATGGTTCCTGAAGAGTGAAGTTACGATAACTCCTCAGTTTTGCATCCTGCAGAGTGGCAAAAGTTTTTTGATCGATCTGAATATTCTGCAACTGGGCTGCAACACTCTCCACCAACTCCAATAACCGATCTGAGTAACCGTCAAAGTTGATTTGTACTCCTTCTTTGTCGTTACGCAGGTTGAAGTCAAGACCAGCCAGACTGACTGGATACTTGAACTCGTTGAGCCCTTCTTCAATTGCAGCAACGTAGAGTTGGGTCAAAACCGCATGACGAGGGGTAGCATACGCCTCTGGAGTCAGAATACGCAGCATGACCCTACCCTTCGGTTGCTCAAAACGGAAATCTGGCTGGAACCAAACACGCCCCTTGGGCAGATCCACCAATCGCTGTGGCTCTTCCACGGCATGACGCATAATTACGGTTCGTGCAGTCTTCTGTTGCCCCTGCGGCAATTGCAGGGCTACAGCCAGTTCCGACCAGGATTGCCAGCGGCGACTAGATTCTTGACTGAGTAAGGACATCACACCCTCTGGCAAATTCTCTTCACCCAAGCCAGCAATTGATTCATAGTTGAAGGTGAAGGAAGCCTTAGTTTCTCTCAAGGCGATGTCCTGTGGAATAAAGTCGTTAGGCATCGGCATCGAAAGGTTGGGATGTCGTCTGGCGGTCTTCCACGCCTGTACCCAGTGGGCACGATCCTGACGATAGGAGTACTCTGTGCCGTAGTAGCTCTCCGTACTGTCAACCTTGACACCCTGATCCACAAGAATTGCTAGCATGTTATTTGGAGTCAGGCGATAGAGCATACTATCGAACAAGTCTTTGCGGAATTCAGTCAGCAAGAACGGTGAGCGTTCCACTTCCCTCAGAGGAACAAAGCGCAACAATGCAGAGAGGGTGTTGACGAGTCTAGTGCCTTCCACACGTTCGGAGAATCGATAGTTAATCTCGTTCATCCGCTGCACTTCATTGAAAATGTAGCGTGGCAGGCCTGCCTCACGCAGCAGCCGCAGGTATTGAAACAGGTAAGTGATCACATCTCGATACCGATCAACTCCTCGTGGGGTTAACTGGACCGTCACCTCAAAGGAGGAATAAGAATTTGTTGACGATCCTGCACCAGCTGAGAGTCCTGTTGCCAAGTTCTTAGACTTCAACAGAGAAAGCAGACTATCTTTTCCTTCGTGACCAACTAGAAACCCCAAGAGGTTCAGTGGTTGACTCGAATAGTATTGCTGAGTAGACGGTAATGGGAAGCTGAGCGTTAGAGAACGAATTTCGCTGAGTGGCTTCACTTGCAGTAGCCGAAATCTGGAGTTCGGAGCAAGATATTCTGTAGGGAAGGTAATCTCATCAAGATTCCGGTCAACAATCTCGTAGAAACGAGGCACGACCATCTCTTGTAACTCATCGAGTGACTGTGTACCTGAGACGGCCAGGGTCATTCGATTGCTGGAATAGTAGCGAGTGTAGAAGTCAATCACATCCTTGCGTGTGGTGAATCCGAGGGTTTGCAGATTACCTGTACTGAATTTCTGCAGGGGATGTCCAGGAACATAGATCTGCTTGCGGACTTCGAAGAGTCTGCGAAAATCGTTGGGGATATTCTTGGAGTGTTCAGAATCAACAATGCGCCGCTCTCGTTCCAGATACTGTGTATTGAACAAAGGTTCTGTAAAAAACTGGGCAAAGCGATCCAGAGCCCCATCCAGGTGCTCTGGGTCAATCTCGAAGTGGTAGTTTGTATGATCTCCAGCCGTGTAAGCGTTCGTGTAGCCACCTCGATTGGAGACAAACTGCTGGTATTCTCCAGCCTCCGGATACTTTTCCGTGCCTAAGAAGAGCATGTGTTCAAGGTAGTGCGCCAACCCCTGATGCATTTCCGGATCACTCATCGCACCAACACCCACAGTCAAAGACGCTGCGGCTTTGCGCACCGTTGGATCTGAAACCAACAAAATCTTCAACCCATTGGGCAACAAAAAGCGCCGATAACTTCGCTGTTTAAAACGTTCATCCATCGAATCCAGAGCACTGCCTAAAACTGGACCCACCATCAGCAGCAAGCACACGAACCACATCATCAGGTTCCGGACAGACCGCATAGAAGCCTCCACTCAAAAATGTTGTCAGAATAAGCAATTCAGTCTGCAAGGTTTGCTACTAAGACGCAATCACAAAGCCACGGGGTTTTGTATTGACTCTCAAAGACGCTGCTCTAACCTGTTTCATTTGCTCAACTGGGGAGAAAATTATGGACAATAAGGAGTATTCACAACGTGCAGAGCACGTTTTTCAGCAGGTCGAACAATTGCTAGATCGACACGAAGATCTACTTGACTACGACCGCACCCCAGACAAGCTACAAATTGCCTTCGAGGAACGTCCTGGAATCATTGTGCTCAATACCCAGCGGGCTATTCATGAAATCTGGTTGGCGGGCAACGCCCGAGGCTGGCACTTTAAGTACCAAGCAGACAATGACCGCTGGTTCGCAGAAGCTGAGCAGGAAGAATTCTATGACTGCTTCGCAAGATTGCTCAGCGATCATCTAGGAACATCCACCACGTTCTGAAACACCCCTATGAGCACCGAACGTAAATCCCTGACAGACTCACAACGTCAAGAATTCAGTATTTTGTTACTGCTCCACCACATTGCCAGTTCGCAAGATAAGATTCATTTTTCCTTTCTAGATCAGAATCACAAAACGATCGAATCCAATCTCAAAGAATTGGAACAGCAGGAACTTGTCCAGCTTGATGTTGAGCAGTACTACCAACTCAGTGAAAAAGGTCAGCAAAGCTATGACCGATTGGTTCAGCAACAAGCCTCTTATCAGGCTCACTTTGAAATCTATGCCTTTGTCGATTTAGGAGCAGGAACTTTTGCTGATCCAGAGGCAGATCTGCTTGAGGATGAACGCTGGGCTGACTTACGCGTAGCAGTGGCGGAACACAAGGGGATTGATCCATATCGTGTTGTCTTCTTGGCGATGCTCAGCGATGAGAGTTTCTTTGCAAGCCCAGATTGGTACTTTGACCTGGCAATGGGAACGCTCTTCGATGAGTTGGAGTCCATCACCAAAGAGCAGATTCGCATTGATGAATTGGGCTATGAAGATGAAAACGGGAATGAGGTGATGGGAGAGGAAGTGATTGCTGATGTGATTGAGCAGGGAAGTCAGCTTGCGCAGGAACGGAGAGAACGTCAGGCATTCAATCAGGATATTCCAGACGAAGAGATCATTACCACCACGGTCTATCAAGATGGTGGCTGGCGCTGGTGAAAGAGAATAATATTAATTCAGTTGCGAAGACCACGGTTGGAAGCCAGTTCTTCCATCTCCATCAGTTTTTCCTCGAAGTCTAAAAGTGCTTCTTCGATCTGATCGGAATACTGCCGCAAATTTTGAAGTTGGCTAATCAGCAACTCCATCGCTTCCTTTTGCTGTGGCGCAATAGTTGGTTCACGGAATCCTTTGTTCATCAATTTATCGCACTCTTCCGTAATGCGCAGCAACTCGCCTTTGATTGTCAACAGTTCGAAGATGCCCGTGTCTTGAGGAGGGGGGGTTACTACCTCTGTTTCTTCTTTGCCGAGGAGGCGTTCCTCGGTTTGCATGTACTGAGAAATCTGATCCAGTAGCGTCTCGTACTTATTGACCAACTGCTCGCACTGGTGCTTGTAATCAATAATATCTTTTGGCAGTTCATGAGAACGACGTTGCCACTTACGTAGAAGGCGGAACATGGCTTTTGTCAGGATGAGAAATTTGCAAACATGGCTGTTACTAAGAGCTTGCTAGATTCCTGAAAGAAAGTAAAGGTCACCAACTGCTTATATCGCTTGTTTTGTTTTTCTTGTCACAATTTGCACAAATTCAGGAGCAGTAGATGGCCGTTTCGATGACAGGTTATGGCACCGCACAATGCGAACAGGACGGCTGGCTTTGCCAAGTTGAAATCCGATCTGTCAATCAGCGGTTCCTGGATGTTCGACTACGCCTCCCTAATGGATTGCTGACATTGGAGGCATCTGTCAAGGAGAAAGTGAAAAAGGTATGCCAACGAGGCAAGGTCGATGGCAGCATACGTCTGGAATCCATCACTCAGAGTGCCCAAGGTTTCCCACACTGGCAGGAACCGGCCTTACGACATTACGCCAGCTTACTTTCCCAATTTGAAGAATTGACTGGGCGTGAGGTTCAGGTTTCCATGAAAGACCTGCTCAGTCAGCGAGATTTGCTTGGCGAATCGGTTGATCTGGAAATTCCTTCTGAACTAGGAGAAAAGTTAATCTGGGAAAGCCTTGAGCTTGCTTTGCAAGCCCTCAAATCGATGAAAGAGCGGGAAGGCCAGTCCATGCTGGACGACATCCAGTCGCGCCTTCAGCGCTGCGCTCAACTCGCACAAAAGATCGAAGAACACTCCAAGCACTTGCCACAGCAATTCCAACAAAGACTGCTGGATCATCTGAGTGATCTGCAGGCCAAGCTTGACGCTGAGCGGCTACATCAGGAAGTAGCCTTGATGGCAGAACGTCTCGATATCAGTGAAGAAATCGTCCGCTTCGACACACACCTACAACATTTGCAAGAGACCTTGCAGCAGGAGAAAGAGATTGGTAAGCGCGGTGACTTCCTACTCCAAGAATTGAATCGGGAAGCCAATACGATGGCTTCTAAGTGTAATGATACCAGTGTTAGCCACACCGTAGTTGAGATCAAGGCTGAGCTGGAAAAAATCCGTGAACAAATGCAGAACATCGAGTGATCTGCTACTCACTCGGCTCGTGAGGATTTTTCATGAAACTGACGCTAGCTGGCCCTCCTGGTTCTGGCAAATCGACAGTACGACGATTGTTGGCTGACAAATACGGTCTGGAAATTCGCTCTACAGGTGATTTCATGCGCCAAATGGCATTGGAACAAGGCTTCCAAGATATCACTCAATTTCTAACCGAATTTGTCACAAGCCATCCGGAAGTGGATCGTAAAATTGACGAAGCTCAACGGAAATTTGGTGAAGAAAACGAAAACTTCGTCTTGGACGCTCACCTTGGATTTCATTGTGTGCCTGACGCCTGCAAAATTTTGCTCACCGTCAGCGAGGAAGTGGCTGCAGAACGTATTTTTTCTGCTCACCGGGCCACGGAGGGTGCTAAAAATATTGAAGAATCTATTCATGCGAATCGACAGCGATACCTTATAATGCGCCAGAATTTTCAACGCCTTTACGGTGTGGACATCGCTGACCAAGCCAATTTTGATCTAATTATTGACACTAGTCAGTTGACTCCTGAGGGAATTCTCCATCAGATCGACACCCATCTTCTTGAACAAGATTCCCAATGAGACAACTACTGATCGCCATCACTCTCCTGATTTCTCTCAGTGGTTGCTACGTCAATCTGGAGCTGCCCATCAGTCGTGACCAGCCTCTGGAAGAGCGTGTCCTGGGTGGAAGTGGAGAGACCAAGATCGCGCTGATTGAACTCAGTGGAATGATGGCGTCTGACTGGATTTCCAATGTGGGCAGCCGCAGAAGCAGTATTGACGTGGATGAAGTGCGAGAACAGTTGGTGATGGCTGCTAGAGATCCTGCAGTTCGAGCCGTACTGTTGCACATCAACTCACCTGGAGGAGAGGTGACTACTGCTGATGTGCTGTTTCATGAGTTGAAACAATTCAGAGAACGTAGCGGCAAGCCGATTGTCGTCAGCATTGGAGCCATTGGGGCATCTGGAGGCTATTACGCGGCGTTGGCTGGTGATGAAATCTGGGCCAATCCAACATCAGTTGTAGGAAGTATTGGAGTAGTCATGGTGCGTTTCAATGCTGAAGGACTGCTTGAAAAAATTGGTATCCAGGGGGAAGTTCTCGCGAGTGGATCTACGAAGCAAGAACTGGCAGTACCTTTGAAGCCTATTGGCAAAGAAAGTCGTGAAATCTTACTTCGTATTCTGAACGCCCACTATGATCGTTTTGTGGGACTTGTCGCTGAAAATCGACAACTTCCTCAAGAAGATGCGCGAAAGTTAGCAGATGGCAGTATTTTTCCAGCAGAAGATGCTCGAAGATTGAAACTCGTAGATCATGTCGGATACTTGGAGGATGCTTTGTTGGCTGCTCAAATGCGTACAGGCGCTGCGAGTGCAACCGTAGTGTCCTACCAGCGACCGAGTTCCTTCCAACCATCTTTGTTAGGAAGCAGTGCCGCAGAAGTCAACCTTGTTCGTGTACCAGACTCACTGATGCCCAGTTCTGGCTTTCTTTATCTCTGGCAACCCTAGTAGGGCTCCGCTTCCAGCTCTTTTGAATGGCCTCTTCCCTACCCAAACAAAAGCGAATCGCGCTTGTTGCTCACGACCATAAAAAACCTCTCCTGCTGGCCTGGGCAAAACAGCATCTGGAGCAACTGCGCCAACACAAGCTTTATGCAACCGGCACAACGGGCTCTCTACTTCAGCAACAGTTGAATCTGCCTATCACACGATTGCTCAGCGGACCTCTTGGTGGTGATCAGTAAATCGGAGCACTCATTGCCACAGAAAAACTAGATCTACTCGTTTTCTTCTGGGATCCCTTGACCTCTCAGCCACATGATCCCGATGTCAAGGCCCTGGCTCCCTGTTGTTTGGGATATTCCCATGGCTTGTAGCACGGCAACAGCTGACTTTCTGTTCAGTTCTACATTGCTAGGACAAGACTATCCTCGCCATCCAAGCCTTCCCTGAAGGACAGGTGGCCTAACTTTCCTATGAGAATGATTATGTCTATCTCAATTCAATGGGGTTACTGCCGTAACGGTTGAACCACGTGTAAACGAGCGCAAGAGTTTCTTGACGCAAATAGTGTTTCTATAGAGGAACGTATCAACGCCAGCAAAGAAAAAATCCGAGCAGAAGCTGCTTGGGAGCTAATTCGGGGAGCTACGAAAGTGACTGTAGCCAAAGGAAAGAAGCTGTTAGAATGGAATCCAGCTACAGATAATCCTGAGGAGATTCTTGCCAGCGTGATGGGTCCTAGCGGGAATCTGCGGGCTCCTACTTGGCGTATTGATGATGAATTTCTGATAGGCTTTCACGAGGAGTACTATCAACAACGATTCAGGTGAATCAACCAAACTGTGAAGCGTCAACTTTGATTGAAAGATTTTCGTAAGGATCTACGGCATGTCTGAACATTTGCAGATCGCCATCCTAGGGGCTGGAGGTCTTTCTGGTCTGGAATTACTGACTTGGCTCAGGAGACATCCGAATGTCAACGTGCGTCATGTCACATCAGAACGCTATGACGGTATGCTCGTTAGTCGGTTATTACCTGCCTATCAAAGCTCTTCCCTAGTCTTCACAGGTCACGACATTGATGTAGCCGAGTGTGATGTCACTTTTCTTACAGTTCCTAACGAAGCCAGCTTGGAGTGGGTTCCTCGTCTTCATGCTGCCGGAGTAAGAATAATTGATCTTTCAGGAATGTTTCGGCTCCAAACACCAGAACTGACAGCCAAGCATTACAAACTAACTCCTGAAGAAAGTTGGTTGGAAAAAGCTGTTTTTGGACTCGCTGAGGTCTTTGCTGAACAGATCGCCACTGCCAGGCTGGTTGCTAATCCAGGATGTTATCCAACTGGGGCCTTGCTTGCTCTATGGCCACTGGGAAATCACCTGAAAAAACTGAAAGTTCCTCCAGTGATTGATGCCAAGTCTGGAGTCAGTGGGGCTGGTGGAAGGGTAGAGAATTCAACGACCAACTATGTTGATGTCAATGAGAATCTGAAACCCTACAAGATCTTCCAGCACCAACATCGACCTGAAATTCAGCTATATCTGGCCCAGCAGGGCTATCCTGAAGAACAACTTGGGGATATTATCTTCACACCTCATCTGCTGCCCGTGAACCGAGGTATCTTAAGTACAATCTATCTTCGCTTTAGTGAGCCAATTGAAGAGGCAGAACTACGAAAATGCTATCAGGATTTCTGTGCAGACAAGGCCTTTGTGCATTTGCTGGAGCCAGGTGTGATGCCTGATCTAAAAGCCGTTGCACACAGTAATCATTGTGTGATGAACTTGTTCCGGCACGAACAAGGTCAGGATTGGGTGATCGTTAGTGCAATCGACAATCTGGTGAAGGGAGCTGCGGGGCAAGCGTTGCAGAATATGAATCTAATGTTTGGGCTGGCACCCTCAACAGGACTAGTCTGATTCAGTCTTTGTAGAACGTGTGGAGTAGATTCTGTTTGAGGCTAGGTTCAATCCACTTGTCTACGATCAGGACCATTCAATTCCTCGAAGTAACACATTTCGCGTAAGCGTGAATAGATTCTCTCTCCGACTCGCTTGCGGATAGTATCACTGAGAAACTGTTCTTCCTCGCTTCGGTCCTTGCTCAGAACTCTCTCACGCAATGTGTTTTCCTCTGCTTCAGTGTAGTTAGTCGTCACCATCACAATTCGATCTCGGTTGTAGCGCTCCGTGATCAGGGTATCCAGAATGCCCAATTCCCATGGGGTGTTGCGTCCTTTGCCCATATCATCGATGATCAGCACATCTGCAAGCAGGTGAGGTTCTATGATTTCCATGTCCGACTTGCCATCGGAATAGCCTTGTCTGAGTTCAGAAAGTAATTCAGTAAAGCCTTGGAACACGCAGGAAATCCCATGGGTAATCGTACACTGATACACAAAGCCACTGAGCAAATGTGTCTTGCCAGTACCGGGTGGCCCCATCAGTACCATGCCTTTTAGGTCATCCGTTGTTGAGCCCTGTTCTTGATGCGTACGTAAATAGTCCGGCAGGTTGCGATGAATTGCGTCAAGCAAAGAGAAAATCTGAGCATTGTGCTTGTCTTGATCCGTTACTTGCAGACGGCTATGCAGATAACGTCTCGGCACTCGGGCTTCGTTGTACAATTCCACCCGCTGTAAGCGTCCAACACACTCTGGGCAACTCGCTGCCATTTCGCGATGGAAACGGTCTCGTCGCAAAATAAAGCCAGTTCCGCTACAAGCGTGGCAAGGAGTAGGGAAACACTCACAGAGCCGCCCTCTTGCATAGCGTTGCCTGGGGACCGCTTCAATCAGGACATGGGTGCCGTGACAACGTTCGCAAGGTGCGCTCTGGATCAATGGCACACTTTTCTTCTTCATGCATATTCCCGATAGATTAATGGCTCAAATCGACAACACCAAAAAAAATGACCTCCTCCTCCGTGTCTTCCGTGGTGAGCCGGTATCCAGAGTGCCTGTTTGGATGATGCGGCAGGCTGGCAGAACAGATCCCAAATATATCGCCCTTCGGGAAGCAGACGGACGCCCCTTGGAGGAACTGTTTGGGGATGTAGCACAATCAATTCGAGTTTCCCTGCTACCCAAGCGACTTGGGGTTGATGCGATCATCATGTTTCAGGACATCCTGACACCACTGGCTCCCATGGGTGCGACATTCGTTTTTCGTCCAGGGCCGATCAGTGAACCAATCCACACCCTTGAACAAGTTCACCAACTACGACTGCCCAATCCAGCAACCAATCTGAGTCATGTTGGAGCCATCTTACAAGGAATTCACGAAGAGTTGCGGGGTGAACTACCTGTACTTGGATTTGCTGGTGCTCCTGTCACACTAGCTTTCTTTTTGTTGGCCGGAGGCTCCCCTCATCGTCAGCAGAAAAAGGTTCTGGAAATCTTTGAAGATCATCCCAAACTTGTAGAGTTATTGCTCGAAAAATTAACCCAGATGACTATTGACTACCTGAACTATCAACTAGCCCAAGGGGCTCAGGCAGTACAATTATTTGAATCCTTTGCCGACGAACTGGGTCCTGAGCTTTATGAACGCTGGGCACTACCGACTCAACAACAAGTATTTGCAGGACTCAATAAAGGTGCAAACTCCTTACTGTTTGCCAAAGAATGCCCATATCTTGACTGGATGGCACATAGCGGTGCCAAGGGACTTAGTGTTGGCTCGTGTATCGATCTAAGAAAAGCACAAGAACTGTATCCTGATCTGATCTGGCAAGGTAATGTGAGTAATCAACTTCTCAGAGATGGCAGCTTGACAGAGATTACTGAAGCCACCCAAGCCTGTCTGGCGGCCACCGGTGGCCGCTCTCACATTCTGAACTTGAGCCATGGACTGCTAGCAGATACACCATTCACCAAAGTACAGCATTTTGTTGATACAGCCCACGCGCTTCAGAGTTGAATCAACTTTACTTCGCCAGACTTTTCTTTGGGTTCCAAATTATCGGCAGGCTTTCATCAGGATGTTGATCTTGCCATTGCTGCCAGATCGTATCCAAGGTTTCTTCACTTTCTGGATGTATCCAACTCAGTTCCAATTCAGACAAGGGAAGCAGCACAAAGCTACGATTCGATAGTTCTGGGTGGGGAATGGTCAAACGCTGTGATCGTAAGCAGAGATTGCCATACGACAACAAATCAATATCAATAATTCTGGGCCCCCAGTGTTCCCAGCGAATCCGTCCCAATCTTTTCTCAATTTGCAGACAAGTCTCCAGCAAAATCTCTGGGCCTAGTGTGGTCTGACCAGAGACTACCTGATTCAGGTAGAGCGGTTGATCCATATTGGCTAGTGGTAGGCTTTCATAAACCGAAGATGCCTGAAATTCCTGTAAAGGCAGATCGGCCAAAGCTTCACGTGCCTGCTGTAGATAGCGGGCTCGATCTCCCAAATTACTACCCAGCCCAAAAAACACTTTCTCCACAGATCCCCTCTCGAAATTACATCCGTCAAACCGTCAGCTACTATAGCCACAACCCTAGAAACGACAAGTAAGATCCAACTACTCCTTCAGCATTTTCGTTCTTCACAAAATCTTCACAATCCCTACAAAATTTCTTCATATTTTCTAACTAGAATCATGATTAATGTATCGGGACAAGCACCCGAGTTTAGTAATGACCAAGCCCAAATGAAGGAGGGATAATGAAAAAGCAACTCTGGCAAAAAGCCATCCTCAATGTGGCACTCATGACCAGTATGACTGCTCCAATTGCACTCGCACAATCCATCGATTCACTCAACACGACCTCCGGCTGGCAAGCACAACTTGTTGATCACCGAGGTGAGGGTGGCAAACATTGGGGGCACCATAGAGACAGCTGGCATCAAGGTAAGCACAGGCATCGGGGTGGTGAAGGATCTTGGGGAATCCATCAATTCCAACGTAGGCCAGGTTCACTATCACTCGGCCTCCTACACATGCAGGAGGACCTGAATCTCAGTGAAGAGCAAATCAATCGCTTGGAAGACGCTGCTCAGCAAAGCCAGCGAGAAATGATCACCCTGCGCTCCCAGCGTGAGTTACTACAACTAGATCAGCGCCAGCTGATGCAGCAGGAAACCTTCGATCAGGAAGCCCTGCAGAAGCACAATCAGCAGATGGCCAATCTGCACCTGAAGATGGCCAATCTGCACACAACAGAACTGGCCACTGCTCACCAGGTACTGACACCCGTCCAGTGGAAGCAGTGGAAGGACCAACAACCTAGGCAAATGAGGATGTGGCAGCGTGGGATGAGAGATCAAGGCATGCCTCACGAGGAACGAGACGATGACCACCGTTCTCGATGGCAACACGGTGAATCTGAAAGTGATGCTAAGCATGATGCCACCTGAACTCTGCCAACTAATCCTGTCTAAGTGGGGTTGGTAGTTGCTCGTACTCAACAACTCTTTTCAACAACTTTTATCCAATTTTTGAGGAATCATGCAGAACAATTCTTTAGTCCACAAGAAACTAGGCTTCCAGAGTTATCCACTCAAGTTGTTCGCCTTGCTGGGAGGTTTGCTGATTTTGCTGGTAACTACTGTCCCAGCCTGGTCTGAGAGCAAGCCGTTCATGGATCCCTTGATTGAGGCCTCTAAGGCAAGAGCTGAGTTAGTACAATCAGTTCAGAAGTCCGTGGTCCACATCAAGGTGGAACAGAAACTTGTCAACGTGGTGGGGCCGTTCCAAAACCAACCTCGTCAGGAAGGCTACGGTTCGGGTGCAATCGTTCGATCTGATGGTTATATCCTGACCAACCACCATGTTGTCGGTGAGGCTGACAAGATCAGTGTCCAACTCTATGATGGCCAGGAACTCAAGGCGCGCTTGATTGGTACTGATCCAGCCACCGATATTTCTGTGATCAAGATCGAAGGGAAGGACATGCCTGTCCTACCGATGGGAGACTCCGATAACATCCTGGTTGGGGAATCTGTAATTGTCATCGGTAACCCCTTCGGTCTGTCACACACCGTTACCTTCGGTATTGTCAGCGCCAAGGGTCGAACTGGAATGGGGATTGCCGAATACGAAGACTTCATCCAGACAGATGCTGCAATCAACCCGGGGAACAGCGGAGGGCCACTCGTTGACCTCGAAGGCAAGATCGTAGGCGTCAATACGGCCATTTTCAGCCGTTCTGGGGGTTATCAGGGAATTGGCTTTGCCGTACCGATCAATATGGCTCGTCGAGTCATGAACGAACTGATCGAAACCGGCCAGGTTTCCCGTGGCTGGTTAGGCGTTGGCATTCAGAATATGACACCAGAATTGGCCAAGGCCTTTGGACTAGATAAATCCAAGGGTTCACTGGTAACCGGTGTGATGCCTGGAACTCCAGCTGAGAAAGCCGGTTTGCAAAAAGGTGATGTAATCTTACGTCTGAATGGTGAATCGATTGAGAACAGCAGTGCGCTTCGAAATGCTGTAGCGGACGCCCGAGCGGATGCTACCGTTGAGTTAGAGTTGGTACGAAACAAAGTAGTTATGATGCTAAGTGTCCAACTCGATGAACGACCGCGACAGGTTGGAGAGGCAGGCACCAATTCTGATAACAGGAATTCTACTCCTGAACTAGGATTTGCAGTTCAGGAATTAACACCAGAGACCGCTCAGCGTCTGGGTTATCAGAAAGCAGAGAGTGGAGTTGTAATCACTACGGTCAAGCCGGAATCTCCAGCATTTAATAAGGGCCTACGGGCAGGAATGATGATTGTGGAAATGAATCGCAAAAGTATCAGTTCTATGGCCGATTTCCAGCGAGAAGTCCAAGCAAGTTCTAAGGAAGAAGGTTTGTTGTTACTTGTGAAAACTCTTCAGGGTTCCCAGTACCTGTTTTTACAGGCTGACTGAGAGAGCTTAGGTTTCTTTGTCAGCAGCCTAAATCTCTGATGACTTTTAGGTAATCACTGGTAAGACTGGCTACTCCTCTTGGCTGTTCTAGCCAATCCGATTGTGCCCAACCTTCCAAGAAAACTTGGGCACAATCATTTCTCCACAGTACCAAAACCTATCTAGTTTGCTTCAGCACCTTCGAGGAATTCGAATTCTTCTTGCAAACGGGCAATACCAGCCAATTCTTCTTCAGTCCAAGAACGACGCTGCCATTGAATGCTGAAAGATTGCGAGAGTGCCTCCAAGAGCACGTCTTGCAATTCTCGTTGTGAGAATTGGCTCAAGCATCCGGTGGCTTCCAAAGAGATCATCTCACGACGCAATTGTGCCGCCGTTGCGTTACGAAAAATACCTGCAAGCATCGGAATCTGGTCCTGAAGCGGAATAGAACCATGCTGCAGAAAAGAGCGAGAGCGTGCTTGACCAGGGACATATGGACCACTCGTGATCACTCGCTGAGCGTTGCCAATCACCTTGCGATCCTGTAACAGAATCTCGTAGGCTGCTGGAGCAGAAAAGCAAACATGAGATTCCATTGGGACACTGGCCTTCCGCTCTTGTATTTGGGGCTTCAGGCCAATCTCCTCAAAAAACTGGTAGAATCCTTGAGCGATGAGTTCATAAGTCTCAATCGGTCCACCACCAAATGGAGGTTCCTGCAAACAGCCAATCAGTGAATAGGTCAAGTCCCCACCATGAAGGACAGCGCGCCCTCCTGTTGTACGACGGAGCACAACGATGTTCCGCTGACGACACCAATCTAAATCAAACTCTTCATCGAACTTCTCATTACGACCCAATGACAGTGTCCAGCGATTCCAGCGATAGAGCCGAAGAGTAGGAACCATTCCCGAACTTTGCTGGCGAAGAAGCCATTCATCAGCAGCCATATTGAAGCTACCACTACGCGACTCTTCTTCTTCGATCAGGTACCAGGAAGGAGTAAGGATAAGGTCTGTCATTCAGGCCTTTGGGAAGCCAGGCAGGTTCAGATTGGCTGCAATGTTGCCAAAGTTACCAAACTGCTGGGTCAGCGCGGTTTGCATCCGCTGCTGTCCTTGGTGAATACCTTCATTGACAGCAGAGAGCACGAGGTCTTGGAGGGTTTCAGGATCATTCGGATCGATCACTTCAGGATCGATTTGTAGGGACTGCGCTTCGAGTTTTCCGTTAAAGGTCATCTTGACCATTTCTCCCCCAACAGAAACTTCGTAGGTTTCTTTTGCTAGCTGGTCCTGCTGCTCCTGCATATTGGTGGAGAGTTCTTGAGCTTTTTTCATCAGTTCGCCCATGTCAAACATAATTACTCCTATAAGTGGTCAATTTTTGGGTGAATTTTCGCTGGCGTAAAACCACCCTTCAGTGCAACTCAATATCGTAGACTTCGCTACCAGCAAAGACCTGAAGGATATCCTTCACTTGAGCATCCTCACGAGCTTGATTCTCCCGCTGTCTTTCCATTTCCCGATTCTTCCATTGATCATATTCCTGCAATGTAGTGCCTTCTGTTGTCGGCTGATCATCTCGCTGAATATGAACTGATCTACCAGCAAACTCCTGTGCCAGTTGTTCCAGCTTTACCTGATGTTCCTTACTGAACAAGTCAGGCGGATGCCGAAATTGCAGTTGCCAAACATCAGCTTGCAAATCTACAGGCAGCGCCGTGCGCAGCAGTGTACAAATCACCGGGGCACGACTGTGCACGAATTGTACGAATTCCTGCCAATTCAGTGGGGGTTCCTGTGGTTCACCCCACTGTTCAGATCCAACCTTTAGCCAACTTTCTGAAGACTTTGGCTCTCTGACTTCAGTAGGTTTTAATGATTGTTGCGGCTCAGTGCCGAAATTTGGAGTTTTTTTTTGCTCTAGCCCTGTTCCACCACTCTGTGCCTTGAGCCTTTGGATTGCTGTTTTAGCTACAGAAGTACACTCCTCAGACGATTCGATGGGGGGTTCAGATACCGATGGTTCCTCAACAACTGGTGGTAGTGAGGCGGTATTCGTATCTGAAGCATAGAAACTGGGGTTTGTTGGAGAGTTGGTTGGCTGAAATTGATTTGATTGATCTATTGTCTTTGCTGGTTCTAGTTCTGGTGAATCAACTCTTCCATCGACCTCTTGCCGTAATGTGCGGATTTGCTGGAGCATATCCTTCACTCCGACCAATGGCTGCACAGAAGCTAATTGTAGTAACGTCATCTCAAAGCAAACTCGTGCATGAACACTGCGTTTCATCTGCTCTTCTAATTGCATCAGCAGATGAAACATCTGTTGTAACTCCCCTTGTGTCGTCAAACTAGCCAATTGACGATACTGCTCCTGTTCATCCTCTGCGACTTCTGCAAAGCTCAAATCTCCAGATAAAGCCAAGTACAGAGATAGAGTTTTCACTGATTGCAGTAGTTCCTGCAACAACTCCTGCAGGTCAAATCCGTGTTGATAGAGTTCCTGAAAAGCCTGCATTGCAGGTCCTAATTGCTTACGGAAAAGGCATTCCAGCAATTGGAAACGCATGGAAGCATCAGCAATTCCAAGAATCTGCCGCACCTCAGCTTCACTTGCCTGCTCACCAGCAAAGCTCAGTACTTGGTCAAGAGCTGTCAGAGCGTCCCGCATACCTCCAGCGGCATGACGAGCAATCAACTCAAATGATTTTGGACTGAGTTGTAAATTTTCCTGGACAGCTGCTTGGCCCAGAAATTCTAGCATCCTTGGTAAGGGGATTCGCTGGAAATCATAACGTTGGCATCGGGAAAGAATAGTGACCGGCACCTTATGGGGATCTGTTGTGGCCAGAATGAACTTCACATGGCTCGGTGGTTCCTCCAGGGTCTTCAGCAAGGCGTTGAAGGACTCCAGCGTCAGCATATGGGCTTCATCAATGATGTAAACCTTGTAGCGACAGCGAGCTGGTGCGTATTTTACGTTTTCACGAAGTTCCCGAATATTTTCAATTCCACGATTTGAGGCTGCGTCAATCTCGTACACATCAGCAGAAGCATTGCTGCTGATTTCCCGGCAGTTCTCGCATGTGTTGCACGGATCGACGTTGTCTGGTTCCAGGCAGTTGAGAGCTTTTGTTAAGATTCTAGCCGCACTAGTTTTTCCTACCCCACGAGATCCACCGAATAGAAATGCATGGGCCACTCGGTTGCTACGAATCGCATTCTGAAGAATTTGCGCAATGACTTCCTGACCGATCAGATCGGAGAACCGCTGTGGTCGCAGTTTGCGGGCAAGAACAACGTAGGACATGCTAGTAGGGGCGATTGGAGAGGCTGAGTTTTGCGGCACATCTACAGGATCTTAGTGCTGCTTCCGTTAAGACCTGACACGGTTCGAAACTTTCGATTGCGCAAAACCCAACCATTTGCAGCTTCCCACAAGGAAACAGGAGGGGCATAGCTGGCGGAAAGGGAGGGATTCGAACCCTCGGTACGCTTTCACGCACACACGATTTCCAGTCGTGCACCTTCGGCCACTCGGTCACCTTTCCGCAGAGTGCATGCTCTGAGATTCAGCAAAATACGGAAGATGCTCTGCGTTTTCAAGTGCTTTTTCCAGAATACCCACAGTCTGCAAAGGCGGTCGAACTTGAATCTGCTGGGTATAAAAGGACACCGTTGGCTCTACCTTGTCGAAGAACAGTTGGGGATACACTCCCAACAAAACAGCTAGAAATGCCAGTGGGCTCAACACAACAATTTCACGCAAACCTAGATCAGAACGATGAGACTTGGTGGCTGGACCGAAAAGAACACGCTGCACCATCCAGAGCATGTAAATGGCGGCAATCAAAACACCAACTGCTGCAAACACTCCAAACCAGAGATTGACCTTTGCCGCACCAATCATTGTCAAGACTTCACCAATAAAGCTGTTGAGTCCGGGCAGACCTATTGATCCCATGCTGAAGAGAATGAAAAATCCACTGAAGATTGGCATCGTCTTGAGGAGCCCACCGAAACTTCCAATTTCTTGGCTTTCGCCTTTGTGGAGCAGCATTCCAAGACAAAGAAAAAGTGCACTAGTTACGATTGCGTAGTTGACCATCTGCATCAATCCACCCGTCATTCCCTGCTGATTTAGAGCAAACACCCCAAGCAGAATATAACCCATATGTGAAATGGAAGAATAGGCCATCAAGCGCTTTAGATTTGTCTGTACAATCGCAACTAGGCCACCATAGAGGATGCAAACGAGTGACAGCACCATCAGGTAATCACTCAATAAAGCAACCGCTTCTGGATACGTTGGCAGTGCAAAGCGGAGGAAACCATATGGCCCCAGTTTCATCATGATGGCAGCCATCTCCACAGAACCAATTGTTGGTGCTTGTTCATGGAAGGAAGGAAGCCAACCGTGAAAAGGAAAGAGAGGTATCTTAATTGCGAAGGCCAAGAACATGCCTAGGAATAGCCAAACCTGAGTAGCTACTGGAATCTCCAACTGATACCAGTCTGTGATCTGAAACGACCAATATCCTGCAGACTGATAGAACAATACCGCCGTATAAATCAGGGACACGAGCATCAGTAGTGAGCCCAAAACCGTATAAATGAAGAAACGATTTGCAGCGACCAAACTCTGAGCGCGTCCCCAACCTCCAATCAGGAAATATAGAGGTATCAGCATCAACTCAAAGAACACGTAGAACAGGATTACGTCTAGTGCCACAAAGCATCCCAACACACCGCACTGTAGCAAAAGCAGATGGAGATTGAACTGCCAAGCTCGTTCCTGCATATTCCAAGAGGCCAGTAAAATCAGCGGCTGCAACCAGGCCGTTGCAACTAAGAAAAAAAGATTCAGACCGTCCAGCCCAAGAAAATAATCGATACCAAATGAACCAATCCAGGTGAAACGCTCGACTAGTTGTAATCCCGCAGTTCCTTCCTGAAAAGCTGCCCAAACAAACAAACTAAGGATTGCTGTCACCAAACTACTGGTTACGGCTCCCCACTGCGCTGCGCGTCCCTGGTGCGCATCCCGAAAGGTCAATACTAAGAGCACACCCAACAACGGCGAAAACACCAAAAGAGAGAGTAGAGGAAAGCTGGAAGTCATGTAGAAGCCGATCTCAAGTTGGTCTAAATAGAGTTATGTGTTGAAGTTGCCAGATTCTAGGACAACCCATCACGAAGGCAAGCCAGAAGCTACAACGCATAGAAGTAGTCAAAGTAAATCGTATGCACCTGACTTCTGGGTAAAATCGGATCATGTTCAGAGATGCCCATCGTTGACAGGTGGAAGCTTAGTGTAAATCGATAGCTCAGTAGCAAACTGGGCACTGCAAACCAACCCAGACCACCACCAAAAACGAATGAACTTTCATCTACGTAGGTTTTGGTTTGGTCCTCAGCAATTGGACGAATCTGGGCAAATTGGAAACCACTTCCGTAGTGACTCCACCATCTTGATGAAAGTGGCGTTGCCCACCAATACCAGACGTTATTTTGGATAACTTCTAGTGAGTTGTAGTTTTTCCCTTGGTATTGAATCTCTTTTGAAATAGCGACTGGACTGATCTGTCGCTCATATTCAAGGGCTCTCTCAGGTTCCACATAGCTAATATGAAAACCAATACCGTTTGCCGTACTATCACCAAAAATTCTCGTCTGTCCGTCATTGAGAGTAAAATCCAATCGACGGAATCCCACTCCAAAGCTGACACCTCGACCACGGGTTCTGTAGGATGCTGAAAACATCTCTGGTTCTGGTGACAACGTACGAGTCTCCGTACTCCGCTCCAGCATCTCTGGATAATCTTCAGGATCTACCTGACCCAAAGCAAGAGTTGGTAACAGTCCTCCGAGCAGCAATAAGCATAAAGCGCATCGTGACATCAGAAGGCTCTTGGCAACGTTTGTTCCGGCAACAAGACCCCTCCCAGAATCACGCTGGCAAAGATTGTTCGATCAACGTATTCCGTCTCTTGTCCTCCACTTGTTGTAGTTTTGTCAACTCGCTCTTCCAGTCTGAGGTTGAATGTCCAACAATCTGGACGATAACTTAGAAAAACCGTATCGGAAACCAACCGACGACGAAATGCAGTACTGGCAGAATTAAGATCAACTGTTCCCGAAAAACCGAAGGATAGCTCATCACTAGCTTGGTGGGTATTGCTGAAACTGAAGCTGGAGGCCGCTTCGAAAGTTTGACCATACAGTGTAGTATAAGTGCTCTCGTTTTCTCTGAAGGCAACAGATGCTTTACTATACTGGCTAACATTTACGTCTACTGATAGCGAGTATTCAACTGTTCGTTGCTGCTGGTGGTTGTACCGATTACGAAAGTTTAGCGCCAAACCTGATCCAGGCTGCAGCGATAGTTCAATTCTCAAGGGTAATAATGGTTCTCCTGGTTCTGTCTCATCGCCTTTTGGAGTCGGACCTTGAGACTGATAGTCTTCCTCCACACGCAGGTAGTCATATGGTTGAATCAAATTCAAACGGGCCAGCACCAAACTTTCACCAATTCGCAGTTTTTCCTCTGACTGATTCTCAGCACGAAGAGCCACTCCACTCTCTACCACTGCAAGAATTTGCAGCAACTTTTCCTCATCGAGTTCCTCACCAAACATTGATTCCAACACTTCCTTCAACTTACTGCGACTAGCAAATTCACGGTCTTGAAGGCTCTGCAAACGCAACAAAAAAGTTTCTGGAAATTCTTGTTTCTGTAACCGTAAGAAAGAGCGCCTAGTAAAACGCTGCGACGGTTCATACTGGCGACGCTTGGCCAGCAAAATGTTATCTAATCGCAATTCAAGTAGGCGACGTGTAGCAATGCCTCCTCCGAATGGCACACCAGAAATAGAATCCTGGGGTACATCCTCAATGTAGTCATAACGAATT
>JAQWOT010000326.1 GCA_029245725.1 SAR324 cluster bacterium
TTAGAATTCTTGCAAGATCGTTATTCAATTCCTCAAGATTCTTCATGGCGTTGTAGTGAGAAACTCTACGATCCCAGCATTGGCTAACCGACTGTGCAACAGATCTTGAATCACTTGCTACGTAAAAAGCATCGAAAAGGAGATGATCTTCACGTGTATTCAGATACTTGGCAAAACCACTTTTTGCTTCCTCATGCAGAAAGAACGCCTCATCAATAATCAGATCTGCGCAAGGACCAGCTAGCAAAGTATTTCCGTTCCCGACAATTTCTTGAATGGTGCTGCACCCAGATGACAAAAAACCTATCGTTGTGATTGCTAAAATCAAATTTTTTAACTTCATGAGTTTCTCCTGTGAATGCTGAAGATTTTGTTCTAGGGGGATTATCGACTTTTTGAACAAAATCTTTAGCTTTTCTGAAAAGTTCTCTTTATTTTTTGGCCTCTCTACAGGAATGAACAAAATTTATTGATAGAAATTGAATCAATGGTTCCTACCAAATCTTATGGATAAATGCTGTGAAGGAGTTGAGTGTTGAATTTGACATCTGAAAATCAAAGTCTTTTGGACTATATCGCACAATCACAACAAAAGATGGACTCCAATACTATTTTGGAGTCTGTTGTAAAAAATCTTGAATTCGTGATTTGTGAAATTCCAGAGCGAGCAAATAAAGCAGATTTGTTTGAAGCTTTGGCTAGAACTGTTCGAGACAAGCTTATTTGGCAACTTAATGAAACCCAACAGCGATATGAAAAATCTGAAGCCAAACAAGTCAATTATTTGTCCCTTGAATATCTGATCGGACGAAGTCTTCGCAATAACCTTGTCAATCTAGGGATCTATGATGTCTGCCAGAAAGTGATGGAGCAATTGGGTGTGAAACTCATAGAAATAGAGGAGTGTGAACGAGATGCAGGTTTGGGTAATGGAGGTCTTGGACGTTTAGCAGCTTGTTTTCTAGACTCCATGGCAACCCTGCAGTTGCCTGCTTTTGGCTACGGTATTCGCTATGAGTATGGGATTTTTCAGCAAAAATTTGAGAATGGACAACAAATCGAATTTCCGGATGGTTGGCTAGAAAATGGTTATCCGTGGGAAATTCGTCGACCTCACATCAACTACCCAGTCCGATTCTATGGGAGGGTGATTGATGAAACTGATGAGCTGGGAAGATCAAAGCGTCGTTGGGTGGAAGCAGAACAAGTGAGGGCAGTAGCTTTTGACGTACCAGTCAGCGGCTACGCCAATGAGACCGTGAATGTTCTAAGACTTTGGTCTGCTAGGGCTGTTCAAGATTTTGATTTGGCGAGCTTCAATCGGGGAGATTATTTACAAGCTGTGATGGACAAACAGCGAGTAGAAACAATCTCCAAGGTTTTGTATCCGAATGACCAGGCATTCAGTGGAAAGGAACTGAGGCTAAAGCAGCAATATTTCTTCGTGTCAGCTTCCTTGCAGGATATGATTGTTCGCTTCAAGGATCGCAATCAGCCCTGGGGGACTTTCCCAGAATATATGGCAATTCAACTTAACGATACGCATCCTTCGATTGCAATTCCGGAACTGATGCGACTGTTGATTGATGAGGAGGAGTTGGAATGGGATGAAGCTTGGCAAATATGTCGTCAAACCTTTGCTTACACGAATCATACGGTACTGCCAGAAGCTCTCGAGCGATGGTCTGTTGAATTACTCAACAACTTGCTTCCAAGACACATGGAACTGATCTATCAGATCAATGATCGATTTCTTCAGCAGGTAAGACAAAGAAATCCCAGAGACCCGGGTTTACTATCCAGAGTCTCTATGATTGAAGAAGGTTGGGAAAAGCAAGTACGGATGCCTTTTCTATCAATTGTTGGCAGCCACACAACAAATGGAGTAGCCGCGCTTCATACAGAGCTGCTTAAAGAGACAATTTTTAGAGACTTTTACGGCTTGTTTCCAGAGCGGTTTCAAAACAAGACCAATGGAATTACCCCAAGGCTTTGGTTACGTTGTGCGAATCCTGAGTTATCTGAGCTAATTAGTGATCATATTGGAAGTGATTGGATCACAAATCTGGATAAGCTAAAGAAATTGTTGGATTTGGCTTCAACGGAAAGCTTTCATCATCAGTGGCAAGTAGTAAAAAGATTGAAAAAACAACAACTTTGTGAGTGGATCTTAGCAACTCACAAAGTTGAACTGGCAGTTGATTCTCTCTTTGATGTCCAGGTCAAACGGATTCATGAATATAAGCGTCAGTTGCTCAATATCCTGCATGTGGTTCATCTCTACGACCAGTTGAGAAAAAAAACAAAAATGGATGCTCCCAAGCGAACCTTTTTTTTTGGTGGAAAGGCTGCTCCAGGTTACTACATGGCGAAGCAAATTATTCGCTTGATCAATGACGTTGCAGCAAAAGTTAATACGGATGTTGAGATTGAAGACAGGCTTCGTGTTCTATTTGTGACCAATTATGGTGTGTCCAGCTCGGAAAAGATCATCGCGGCCAGCGAGGTTTCAGAACATATTTCTACAGCAGGGACAGAGGCTTCGGGTACCAGTAACATGAAATTTTCTTTAAACGGCTGCATCCTACTCGGGACCCACGATGGTGCGACAATCGAAATTGGAG
>JAQWOT010000327.1 GCA_029245725.1 SAR324 cluster bacterium
GTATCACTATCTAAATTTCTACTGTTTTTCCAACTTGCTAAGTCAGACTCTAAATCTTTGAAAAGGTCATCTTTACTGATGTAGAGAGTGACTATTTTGGATTTTTTGATTGGTTCAATCTTTGTCGTTGGAGGTCTTCTATTTCCAACTTCAAAGACAAAGTTCCCTTCATCCAGATACGGATCCAGAATCTTTCCATAATGCGGAGTCTGTCCTGTCTGGTAACGAGGCACCTGCTTCTGTTGATACATTCCCAACTCTACTCCCGTCACATAACCATCCTTGTCCGAATCTGCCTTTCCACTGATTCCTCTAATGAACAAAGGCCAGAACACACACTCTGATGGAACTGTCTGATTTGCACTGCCTGCGGAGATAAATTGACGGACTGGTTTTGCTGTAAGGTAGGAGATGTCTTCGGGGACTGTGATTGCTCTTGCCTGGAGGACTGATCCAGAGAAACAGGAATCAAAAACAAACAGAGCATGCTTGGATTCAATCTGTTTAGACCAAAAAATTACCTGCTCCATCTTCAAGGATTTTGATAGAACACCTTCTCATTTTCAAAAGGATTCGGAGCATCTACTGGTACTAGATACCCAAACTTTCTACCATTGCGTTCCTGAGTGTGTCCATGTTCAGAGTAGTAGAACAGTAATCGGTTTTCCTGCTCATAGCCGTAAGTATCCATGAAGTCTGTTATTCCATTGAGTAGTCGATTCTTGTCGGATTCATCAGTGTTTCCACTACAAATCCTTGCTCTTCCAAAGTCTCTCTGACTGCCTTTACATCTGCACCAACACTGTCCAAATTCACTTAGGCATTGTCTTGGTAGTCACTGATTCCAATCACCAATGCATGACTGCCTTGATAGAGTTGAACCTCTCCTTCATTTGTAATCTGGATGTTCACGGGCTGGATTGCTCTACTCTGAGCCTGCAGAGTTGTTGCACTCAGAAACAGTACCAACAGCAGGATCATCCACAGATCTGGTAAGCAGTCTTGTCTCTTCATCATCCAATCCTCTAAATCAGTTCTTTGAATGTTTGATACAAAATGATGAAAACTAATACTCCTACAGAGGACTGACTGCAAGAATTTGATTACTCCCCCCCATCCCAGCAAAAAAAGAGGGGTAGTGATGGTGCAGACGTAGTGACTATTTGTGAGGCGTTGTGTGATTAATCAGGTTGGATCTACAAAAATGTTCTTTTCGTAGATTCAGGTTATTGGTTTGATGCCAGCAAATCTCTCACTAAACTACCAATGGAAAAACCTCCAAATTCTACTACGGAGATAGTCAGTGCTATTGCATCTGCAGCCCAGACCACTGGAGTAAAGAATCTACTTTGGATCCTTACTGGTTGTTCCAGAACAGGTGGGATATTCTCGGAGGCATCAACAACTTCCCTTTCTACATCCTTAATTGAGGGGGGACATGACCAAATACCCCACCCCTTCATTCATTACCTCCCCTAATCGATTTTTATCTGAACCCAATTTCTTATCGAGGATAATTCCAATGAATGCATCTCCAAATCCTACCTTCAAGCAGCAACGATTTGTCGAAGAGTACCAGGTCGACGGCAACGGTGCATAGGCTGTTCTCCGGGCAGGCTACCAGACCAAGCATCCAGCTGAAATGGCTTACGGACTGCTCAGAAATACCAAGGTCAAACATACTCTCCAGGATGCTCAGAACGCCCGTAGAGAGCGTTTGCAAATGCGGGTAGATCCCACTGTCCAACAATACATTGAATTGAAGGACAAGGCTCTGGAGGCTTGTGACTACCAGACATCACTTAGGGCACTGAATCAGTTGGCCAAGCATCTGAAAATCTTTGAGCACTATCATGCGTCACCACTATTGGAGGCGATCGAGAAGAACCCAGATGGTCTCGAGGAGTTGGTTGATCAGTTCTTGTGGATCAACACGTCTCTGGGCAACTGGTCGTATGTGCTACGTGCTCTGGAAATGAAGGTAAAACTGGCTGGTAAAGAGAAGGGAGAGTTGAACTATGAGGAAATGTTGGGTTCTTTGGAGTTAGTTGCTTGAGTGTGTTCAGCACAGAATATTAGCAGTAATCATTAAATTAAGAGTGAATAGAATCGGGATGTTGAAGTAAGTAATTTGAATGTCTACAGATGCCTAAAGGGTCTCAAAGACCATCAGAGCAAAAAACAGACAGATTTGGACTAAATTCTGTTGTTAAACCTGCTAATTGTCTTTGTTGAAATGAAAACTGAATTAGGCCAAGATGGGTAATCAGATGAAGCCTAGCAGATACGAGAATGGTCATCGGTGTAAACTCTTCCTTAAGTGTACATTCGACAAATCTCACCGAACACAGTAAATACCCGATCAAGAGGAGATTTGTTTGCTAGGGCTAAAACTAGATGTTCAATTGCTACCAGATCTGTTGTTTGATAAATAATTCTAAGCAGACAATATTGCTGTTATCTGGGGACCAATTAGTGATGGGATTTAGTCAATAATGATTTACAAACGATAGTATAATGACATCAAGTTAATGTATTGTGTCGTATACTTAGGTTTTAGTATGGTATCAGCACCACCACCTAAAAAAGTTGGTATGTTTCCATAAAAATCACTTTCAAGAAGATTGAATTCAAACGTATCTCCGACATATGAGTAAAATTTAAATACAGCGGTCCAACCAAATCCAAAATTAGATAAATGTTTGGAAAACAAATTAGATTTCTTTAAACAAACACCTTCCCGACTATCTGCTATGGCTGCTTCACCATCATCTGCCAACCTTGAAACAATACTTGATGAAAGAACAGGAAAATCTGATTGGCTTGGTCCCATAACAGTGTAGGGATCACAAACATTAACTTTATATACTCCATAAGAATATGATATCCCCAAACCCACTGCAGTGGTAAACCATCTAATCCTTGTACCCGAAAAGTAAAATCCAAAAATTTGTCCATATGAATACGAGACTACATCAATATCAGCACTCAACGATGGTTCTGAAAGTTTGTTAATTCTATCTTCGTATTGAGGATGGTTGTTTACAAATCTATCGGTAAAAGTTTGTGATCTTTTGATTGTAAAAGTATTGGGGTTATCAAGTGAAAGATCTTCATATGTCTGGTTGTCTAAACCATTTAGAGACGGTGGTATATCATAGGCAGTAATTCTTGAGATATCAAAATAGGGCACAGAAAAAAAATGTCCTGCCCCTGGTTCTCCGAATTGAAAAGCTAGTGGCTGTCTTACTTTTGGAACAAAATTTACCTGATTATTAGTTTCGATTACGGTACGACCAACACTTTGGTCAGTAAATTCCGCAGAAGGTAATGCACCGCCAAATCTAAGGCCAACCGCATTTGCACGAGGTTTGGGAAAACCTGTGCCACACGATGCAATAGCGAGAGCAACCAGCAGGATGAGAATAACAGGCAGGAAGGATCTGGATCTCATAAGATCTCCAATTTTCAAGACGGTCGGCCGAAGTTGTACTCGGGTGAAGCGACACAACTCTAATGAAGATCATGCAAGGACTTCCCCTATCGTTCGACAACTGCGGATCAGAAATGGTGGGGCAATGGATTGATTGATCCGATACATTAGTGAGTGGAGATCTGTTGGTGGGGGATCTACGTCAATGTGGTTTTTGTAGACTTACAATGCTGAAGAAGAAAAAGAAACTAGGAGGTGTAGACCTTTAGATTAAAGTCTATAAACAACATTAAGAACCTCCACACAAAGAGGAAAATGCATTGCATCAACATCTGTATTGTGTGGTATCCAAGTAACTCTGTTACTAGTCTTAGATCCTGACCTCTGACCTGATTTATCAACGGAAATAGTAAGTAGCCTTTAAACCGTATGTATAATCAGAACTCTTTTGATGATCTTCCCCCTCTAAATTTGTACAATCTATATCTTGCCACTCACCTGAAGGCTCTGCTGTCTGGTAATACCGATAACGACCTCCAGTACAGTTTAAGGTAGAGGAAGTATTATATTCAGGATAAAAATCTAGTCCTCTGAATGAAACTTTTTCAAAACTACTGTCTGTATATAAATTAAATTCAGTAGTAGTTCTATCCATTGAAACCCTCCAATTGTCAGTTTCCCAAAAAACAAGTGATAATTCTGTCTTAGTGCCGACTGCAAACCCTTGATAGTTTTGTTTAGCCAAATCAATTATTCTATCTGAATAAATTTCACACCCTGTGGGAATAAAAAATAATGAATCAAGATCATCTGGGTCATTTTGCATATTTGTTGTTTCACAAGATCTGAGATTCACTGATGTGTCATGAATCATCAGGAAAGGTCCCCAACTTGCCTCAAAAATCCAGAGATCAATTCCAAGTCCTTTACCAAAAAGAATAAACTTTGATTTCGTTAGTAAATCAAAATAGGGCCATGTTCCCCTTGTGTTAAAATACTCATACTGTGGAATTTTTGACATTTCGTTAGGTTTCAAAAAGTTAGCTAAGAATGATTCTGAACTTGAGTTAGCAATACTATGGTAATTTGCGTCGTTGTTTTCCTTTATGTATCTAACGGCACCACTTGTCACAGTTTGTCCGAACTCAGCAAAGGTCTGGCTATAAAACAGCTTTTTGAAAAAATATTCTTTGTGGTACTCAAGTGTAAAAGGAGACGACCTGATGTAGGTTGTTCCTCCGCTTAAGGTTGTCCCAACAGCCATAGACTTCAACGCATTCTCCATATCACCACTGCATTCCTGTTCAGCCCAACAATGCTGAACTTTTGAGGATGCTGGCCCTCTGAATCCTATCCCATCCGGTTCTAGAGCATCTGGAAAGAAAGGAATGTAGCCCTCATCTCCATACAAAGGAGAGGTCCAAAAGACCGGGAGCAAAAGCAGAAGAAATAGGATAACAGGCAGGAAGGATCTGGATCTCATAAGATCTCCAGTTTTTAAGACGGTTGGCCGAAGTTGTACTCGGGTGAAGAGACACAGCTGTGTGTGGGTCATGCAAGGGACTTTCCCCTATCGTTCGACAACTGCGGATCAGAAATGGTGGAAATTGAAATCGGGATGGTCTGATTGATGTGGCGAGTAGATTTTACAAAGAGACTGGACTGAAGCAGGAACGAAGTTTTGATGAAGAATCTTGTTCAAGAGATGTATGAGTGCACGAACTTATTTTTAAGGTTAAATCATTGAGGTCATTGAGTATTACTTTTTCTGGATTGTCATCAGAATACTCGCTAGAGGGATTTATGACAACACTTCGGCTGTAACCTACAGATACCTACAGTAACAGTTCGGTGAGTATGATGGTCTAACTAAAGGATTCAGACTTTTAGGTTGTTTTAGCCGGCTATCCTTTTTCGAACACAGGGATTTCAAACGACATTAAAAACTCTGCCTTCTGAACATTCCCCTAAAAGCTTCTCCTCATAATAAGACAACCTGCTCGACATCTGCATCATCCACAAACGTCAAAGTTCGCCTAAAGATTCGAAGATAAATTTAAATATAAATAATCGGTTGTCAGTCAAAAGTGGGGTCGAACTGGGACAGAAAATCCCGCCAAATGGTTGGGTATATGGTTGGGTAAATCAAAATCTGGGTGAGAACCAGAAAAGTGATAGGCTGGGTTAAATACTGATTTTACTGAGGAAAAGTGTGGTGGCGGGGGCAGGATTTGAACCTGCGACCTTCGGGTTATGAGACCGTCTGGTTACAAATCACCTTACTTACTCATAACTACCCCAAATATACTTAATTACCTTGTTTTTACTACTATAAAGAACTATTACCCCAAATTCAAAAGCTGAAATATTTACCCATATTTTCTACCTTTTTGGGTGGATAGATGGGTGGACAGAAAAAGTAGAACTTAAGGATAAAGAGCCAGGAAAAGGTCGATACAATCCATTTGCGAGTTGCTATTAAAGCTTGGCTGATACCATTGAGGTCTATCGCCGTTGCCAAAACCAATGTAGAAACAATGCATATTGTGACTATAAAAATAAATGGGTCTATTGAACCATGGGATCTAAGGCGAGACGATGCGGAATCGATTATTGCTCTCCATCTCTTTTACGGTAGTGAAGAATACCCCAGGCCAGGTAGTGACTGGCTTCAGCAGCAACCCAGTATTGAAGGCCCATAATCATTTTATCGAGATATTCAGTACTAATATCTCGCTTCAGCTCCTCGTAGCCTTCTTCTAACTTTTTCTTGACGCTAGCATAATGCGTTCCTAAATGCGCAGTCAGGTCTTGAGACTCAATTTCAGCAAGCCCATCTGCTTCAAGTAATTGGCGATACAGACTAAAGGAACCCATCGAATCCAAGCTTAAACGATCAAATACCGGTTGCAACACATCTGGTGGACAATCGTCAGCTTGCATCGGATCTGTAAAGATCAATTCACCATTGGGTTTGAGAACCCTCGCGATTTCTTGAATAACTTTGCATTTATCACCGCTATGTAAGAACGCATCTTGAGACCAAATAACATCGATACTATTGTCATCGGCAGGAATACTTTCGAAACTGCCATGAGTGACAGTCACCAAATGCTCCAGATCTTGCTGCCGGCTAAGCAATTGGTTGCGCGCATTTTGAACTTGGCTAAGATTGAGACAATTGACTTTACAACCAAAACTCTGCGCCAAATAACGCGCTGCTCCACCGTAGCCCGCACCTAAATCGAGGACGTTGACATTGGCATTCAACTCAAGTTTTGACGCCATGAGCGCAACAGTTTTACGGCTAGATTCAAAAATAGCCTGACCAGGCCCGTAGATACCGATGTGAATATCTTCCCCACCCCACACCCGCTCATAAAAAATGTCCGCGTCTGAACTATCATAGTAGGTTTCAGCGACAACCTCAGCTGCATTTCTATTCGTCATTTTTGATAAGCCTTATGTGCTACATGCGCAAAAAAGTCTGGTTCTTCATCTTGATAGGTTTCTTGGGAAACACCATAAGTTTCCATCTTGAATTAATATTGTATCACAACTAGCTAAAAAAATATTTTGGAGACTGATTTTAGGGAGCTTTGGTATGTCACTCGAGAAACCTGAAATTTACATTTGGCTAAGATGGTTCCGATGATCCTTCATCTGCCTCACGCTTCTACCTTTATTCCTGAGGATCTAAGGAATGACTTCCTTTTATCAGATCAAGAACTTCTGGAAGAAGTAAACTAGATCAGTGATCACGCATCGGAATAAATAATTAGCTCAAAGTGGTTATTGAATAGGCTCTCAGTACGACAATGAAATGCTGACCTATATCAGATAACACCCTATAAAATATAGGGGCCTCCACCTCTTTTGAACAGAGCCTCTTGTGGCCTTCAACTCCCACTGAGTATTTCTATTTAGTCAACTCAAGTTTACGCCAGGCACCACTGCGGAAACGTCCAATCATGGCAAATAGCAGAAGTGGTGAACTAAAAATATGAATTCCGAACACTACAGTCGGTGGAAGTTCAAATTGGTGAATAAGAACAATTACAAGAGCATATTGGAACCACCAAAAAGTTGCAGAGATAGTCATTACGCCATAAGTGTCACCGGCCCCTCGCAATGCCCCAATCAAAATAGTGGACCAAGCAATAATGAACAGAATGAAAGCGTTGAGTTGTGTTCCCCACGTTGCCAAATCCCAAATTTCAGTCGAGATACCAGGCTCCAAAAATACTCCTAACATTGCATCAGTCGCCAATAGAAATGCTATTGAGATGATCAAAGCGTAGCTAGAAGCTAGAAAAAGTCCCGAGAATACAGAATCTGAAGCAGAATCAGAGTCACAAGCTCCAATGAATTGCCCTACCAAGCTCATGGTGCCAATCTCTGGGCCAATCACCGGAATGAAAAGAGTTTGAAACCAAGTAAAAACTACTGTCATTGCGGTGGAGACTGAGACGCCGTAGGACTGAAAAGCCAAGATCGTCAAGTCAATAGCAAAAATTAGCAGAGCTAGTTCCAGTCCAGTTGCAAATCCAAAGTGGACAAGTTTTTTTAGAATAACCAGATCCAACTGAAAGCTTTGGAGTAGTTGGTATTCTGGAAGCTGGATCTGCTTGAAATAGACAACACACAAGGTGACTACGCCTGTGAACCAAGCGAACACGGTCCCATATCCTGCTCCTTCAATCCCTAGGGCAGGAAAGCCCAGTTTCCCAAAAATTAAAACGTAATTGGCCCCAATATTAGCTATCGCCATAACGAAAGTGGATAAAAGCACGACCCTAGTTTTGCCTAACCCTCCAAAGTAGCTATTAAAGCTGTTTCTAAATAAGTCTAGCCCCGTCCCAGCCATCAAAATAGTGAGGTAAGTTTGCGCCTGTACAACTTCTTCATCGGAGAGCCCTGCTGTAGCTAAAACCCACCTACCAAATGGAATCAAGGTCAGAACAACAGGTATACTGAGGCAGGTAAATATGACACTTTGCGTTAGTACTTTGGGGCATTTCTCGTACTCTCCAGCACCAAAAAACTGAGCGACTAAAGCTGTACTGAAGCTAATGATGCCAATGAAAAAGGCGATAAAGGCAAGTGAGGTAAAGCCGCCACTCAAGCAAGCATTCATTGCTTCTGGGCTGACCTGCTTGAGATAAAGCCGGTCGATGAACATCAACATTGCCTCTGTGGAGGTAGAAACCATCAGTGGAAAAGCGATTTCCATCATCGGCTTGATGCCACCAGGGCCTCACAGGCTTTGATATAATTTATTCAGGTGCATTTCTCTCCGTCCTGGAAAGCATACGGTTGTTTGGGGCTAAATATTTTGATGGTGGCTCCATCCCCTCAGAGGACTCCCAATAGTAAATGAGCTAGAGGGGTATAGGTGAAAACAAAATCCCCGAGTCCCCATCCAAGTGTTACTTAAGTGACCTTCCCAACGTCAACGCAGGGGTGTTACTGGAGCAATATTACATTCCTCATCACCAAAAGCTGACAGAGGCTGTTTAGGAATCTCTCTTGACTAATGACCATTGCCTGATCATCGACAGCCATAGCTTTCCAGCTCTGCCTCTATCTTATGAACTAAACCAAACAGCTTTCCGGCCAGACTTTTGTTTAGGAACTGATGAATTTCATACTCCTGAAGAACTAGTAGCAAAAGTTGAGAAGACATTCGAGAGTTGTGGCTATTCGACTGCTCAGGATCAGCCATTCAGTGGGACCATTGTGCCGATGAAGCATTACCAAAAAGACCAGAGAGCCCAATCACTGATGATTGAGATCAATCGTTGGCTTTATTTGGGGGAGGACTTTTCAGTTGATCGAGAGAAAATGAAGAAATTGGTCAGTGTGTTGGGAAGAGTTGCAGAGGTGCTAAAGGAGAATTAATTTTTAATACAGGGGGTCA
>JAQWOT010000328.1 GCA_029245725.1 SAR324 cluster bacterium
TGTTTGAAAAGGAGCGCACTGTTTCAGTCTACATCACTGACGCAGTTGAGATGCAACGATTGAATGTAAAATATCGAGGTAAGGAGAGCAGTACTGATGTGCTCTCTTGGTCCTATTATGAAGATGACCATTCAGCAGTGCATGTTGGAGATCTTGCAGTCAGTTGGGATGATGTTTGCCAACAAGCAGATACCAATGGATGGGATGCAAAGACTGAGATGATTCGAATGTTGGTCCATGGCTGCTGTCACTTATATGGGTTAGACCATGAGAGGTCTAAAGATGAAGAGATAGAAATGCTAGCCTTGGAGGAACAACTGCTGACACACCTTGGCCTATCTGGATTGTACGACAAATCTCCGCACCCCTAGAAACTTCATTTTCTGCGCTTTTCAGCAGGACTTTCATCGCCAACCTTGCTATATTTAAAAATTTTCTGCCCGTTATTTGTCCTTGAAAAGGTTCGTGGGCAACCTTGCGGTGCAGCTTTTCGAAATCGAAATTTTGTAGAGCGGAGGCTTGTTATGGCAGAGACGAGCGCAACAAAAGTATTCGATGTTCCTCCCAACTTTCAGGATGCCCTGATTAATAAGGAACAATACCAACAAATGTATCAGGAATCTGTTGAGAATTCTGAGAGTTTTTGGGCCAAGCAAGCTGAACGAATGCATTGGTTCAAAAAGTGGGACAAGGTCAGAGAAGTTGATTTCAACACCGCGAGTATCAAGTGGTATTTGGGTGGGAAAATTAATGTTTCCTACAACTGTCTTGATAGGCATCTGGACAGTCCAAGAAAGAATCAGGCTGCCCTCATCTGGGAATCTGATGATCCCACAAAATGTTGTACATACACCTACCAGCAACTCCACCGAGAAGTCTGCCGTTTTGCGAATGTATTGAAAAAACGTGGGGTTCAGAAAGGTGATCGGGTCGTCTTGTACATGCCCATGATCCCGGAACTCCCCATTGCAATGCTAGCTTGTACGAGAATCGGTGCGGTCCATTCGATTGTTTTTGGTGGATTTAGTGCTGATGCTTTAAGAAACCGAATTGACGATTGTGCACCTGCTGCTGTGGTTACTGCAGATGGGGGTTTCCGTGGAAATAAAGCTGTTCCCCTGAAGCCAAACTGTGATAGGGCAATGGAGGGATTTGACTACATAAAGAGTTGCATCGTCGTTAATCATTCAGGCTCTACTGTCGAGATGAACTCCAATCGTGACCATTGGTGGCATACCGAGATTAATGGTGATGATATTTCCAGTGTCTGTCCTGCTGAAGAAATAGATTCTGAAGATCCCCTCTTCATTCTCTACACATCAGGGTCTACCGGCAAACCAAAGGGAGTGATGCACACCACTGGTGGCTACATCACCTACGCTTCCATGACCCACAAATATGTTTTTGACTACCGTGATGGAGAAACCTACTGGTGTACAGCAGATATTGGCTGGGTAACCGGTCATTCTTATATCATCTATGGTCCTCTAGCGAATGGTGCCAGTTCCGTGATGTATGAAGGTGTGCCCAACTACCCGGATTGGGGTCGATTTTGGGATGTTGTCGAAAAACACCAAGTCAACATCTTCTACACTGCTCCAACAGCAATTCGAGCGATTGCAAAAGAAGGCGATGATTTTGTTAATAAACGAGATCTCAGTTCATTGCGCTTGCTTGGTACCGTAGGAGAGCCTATCAATCCAGAAGCGTGGCAATGGTATCATCGTGTTGTAGGGAAAGAGCGATGCCCAATTGTGGATACCTGGTGGCAGACAGAAACAGGTGGGATCTTGATTACCCCATTGCCGGGTGCTACCAAGCTAAAGCCAGGCTCAGCGACGAAGCCCTTCTTCGGAATTCAACCCGTGATTGTTGATCCTCAAACAGGAACTGAACTGGAGGGTGCAACCGAAGGGGCTCTCTGTATCAAGGATTCCTGGCCCGGACAAATGCGTGGTGTTTATGGAGATCCAGAGCGCTTCTTTAATACCTATTTTGTTCAATATAAGGGAATGTACTTCACAGGAGATGGAGCAAGGCGTGATGAAGATGGCTACTATTGGATCACTGGTCGGATTGATGACGTGATCAACGTCTCTGGTCACAGAATGGGGACAGCAGAAGTGGAATCTGCACTTGTACTTCATCATGACGTAGCAGAAGCAGCTGTTGTGGGCTTCCCTCATGAAATCAAAGGACAGGGTATCTATGCATACGTAACTCTCAACAGTGGCGTTGAACCGACGGATACTCTACGGACTGATTTGGTCAAGCTAGTCCGCAAGGAAATTGGACCAATTGCAACGATTGATGCGATCCAATGGGCTCCAGGTCTTCCTAAGACTCGCAGTGGCAAGATTATGAGGAGAATCCTGCGTAAGATTGCTGAAAATCAAGTCTCCAGTATTGGTGACACCTCCACTCTCGCAGATCCCTCAGTTGTAGAAAACTTGATTGAGAATCGAATTTCTACAGAAAAATAATAGAATTGCAACTTTAGTTGCTTTCTGTCATAATTATTGTTATTACCTTCCTTTCGGCGTCTCCTCTGTTGGAGACGCGTCCTGAACCAGCCTAAATTCAAGTCTAGGAGAATTGCATGGGGGAGAGTGTGGTAATTGTTGCTGCCACAAGAACGGCAGTTGGTAGTTTCAATGGTAGCCTAGCAGGAATCAGTGCTGCTGACTTGGGTGCGATTGTCATTCGTGATCTCTTGAAAAAGACAAATCTAGCACCGGAAGCGATTGACGAAGTTATTCTTGGCCAAGTACTAACGGCCAGTACGGGCCAAAATCCAGCACGACAAGCCGTGATCAAAGCTGGATTGCCCCAGACAACACCAGCTTTGACAATTAATAAGGTGTGTGGAAGCGGTCTGAAAGCTGTCAACTTGGCTGCGCAAGCCATCAAGTGTGGCGATGCCGATGTTATAATTGCGGGTGGTCAAGAAAATATGAGCCAGGCCCCACATGCTTTGCCCAACTCACGAAATGGACAGCGTATGGGTGATTGGCAAATGACGGATACCATGATCAAAGACGGACTTTGGTGCGCATTTAACGACTACCATATGGGCATCACAGCTGAAAATGTAGCTGATCGTTATGCAATCAGTAGAGATGAGCAGGATACATTCGCTTTGAGATCTCAGAACTTAGCTGAGGAAGCACAAGCTGCTGGACGATTTCAAGAAGAGATTGTGCCTGTGGAAATTCCCCAGCGTAAAGGGGACACGATCGTTTTCCAGGATGACGAATTTATTCGCAAGGGTGCTACGATTGAAGGTATTCAAAAGGTTCGACCAGCCTTTAAAAAGGATGGTTCGGTTACACCTGCCAATGCTTCTGGAATCAATGATGGTGCTGCGGCTGTCGTTGTCATGTCAGCTAGTAAAGCCAAGGAACTTGGATTGACCCCCCTGGCAACAGTTAAGGCTTATGCAAGCGCTGGAGTTGACCCGGCAATCATGGGTACTGGTCCAATTCCGTCCACAAAAAAGTGTCTTGAAAAGGCAGGTTGGACAGTCGGTGACTTAGATTTGATTGAAGCAAATGAGGCTTTTGCTGCACAAGCATTGGGAGTTACCAAAGAACTCCAGTGGGATGATAGTAAAGTCAACGTAAATGGAGGTGCGATTGCTATTGGACATCCAATTGGAGCTTCCGGTTGCAGAGTGTTGGTTACACTCCTTCACGAAATGAAACGTCAAGATGCTAAAAAAGGACTAGCGACCTTGTGCATTGGAGGAGGTCTTGGTGTCGCATTAGCAGTAGAACGGTAA